>JAUVLE010000017.1 GCA_030595905.1 Candidatus Cloacimonadota bacterium
CCGATAATTGCTGAAGATCTTGGAATTATTACAAAAGAAGTGGAAGATCTGCGTGATAAATTTGATTTCCCGGGAATGAAAATATTGCAATTTGCTTTCGATTCCGATATGGAAAATAGTTACCTTCCCCATAAATACCAAAAGAATTGCGTTGTTTATACCGGGACTCACGATAATGAAACAACTCTGGGATGGTTTAATAATAGTCCGGCGGAGAGGAAAGAATTTCTAAAAACCTATTTACAAAAGGAAGAAATAGATATCTGCTATGATTTGTTGGAATTAGCCTGGAAATCCGAAGCAAATATTGCGATAGCTCCGATGCAGGATTTTTTATGTTTGGATAATACTGCCAGAATGAACATCCCTGGCAATCCGGATGGGAACTGGCAATGGAGAGTTGAACAAAAGCAATTATCTTCTGACTTAGCGCAAAGGATAAAAAATTTAACAATGCAAAGTGCTCGGTAGGAATTTTTTATATTCCAAAATCACAGTTAAATAAAATAATAACTAATCTACAAAGTCTTTGAAATAATCGGGTTTTCCGGATTCACCTTAAATAGAAGCGCTGTTTTCCCGATAATATTTACCAGTGTAGCGTCAGAAGCTTCTGCCAGTTCGCATATCTGTTCTTTGCGTACATTCCTATCTGTGGCAGCACCAGAGAATTGTACTAATTCCCGTGCTTTCAAAGCCTCATTCATACTGCTGACTACAGTCGGCGTTACACCTTTATCACCAATTCTAACGATAGTATCCAGGTGTTGTGCCAACGATTTCAATTTTGCCTTTTGCTTGTTAGTTAATTCCATATTATTCCCCATCTGACATTAATTTTTTCAGTGTTCATCCGTGTTAATCGGAGAGCCATCTTTTCGTACCAATTCGTGTAAATTAGTGGTTTCACTTCCCAATACAGAAATTCTCGAAAATCTGATTTAGAATATCGTCGGTAGTTATTTTGCCTGTTATTTCTTCCAATGCAGTGCTTGCTTCTTTCAGGTCGAAAGCCGTAAATTCCAATCCCATTTCGTTGTGAAGAGAACTTAACGCTTTTTTAACAGATTCGACTGCCCGTTTTACAGCAGCTATCTGGCGAGTGTTGCTCAGGATACCGGAATGCAACTCATCTTCAGAGATTTCGATATTGCGTAGAAGTACTTTTTTCAATTTTTGTAATCCGTTTTTCTGGATCGTAGAGCAGGCGATATAACCTTTTTCTTCAAAGGATTGAATTTCTTTTTTATACAGAAGATCAACTTTATTTAAGACTTTTATTATTCTTTCCGGTTCTACTAATTTTTCGAGTTTTTTATATTCTTTCCGATTTTCTTTTCCATCAATTATAAACAGTACTTTATGGGATTCTTTAATTATTTCATACGAGCGTTGAATACCAATTTTTTCGATGTCATCGGATGTATCTCTGATGCCGGCTGTATCGAAGAACCTGATCAGATAACCTTGTAGTGAGATAGCTTCTTCGAGGTAATCTCGCGTGGTACCGGGATGTGGAGTAACGATGGCTCTTTCTGTCTCCAGGAAGGCGTTAAAAATACTGGATTTTCCTACATTTGGCGCACCTACCAGGCTAACCTTCAGCCCGTCTTTGATGATCATTCCTTCATTTCCGGTCTTTGCTAATTGTTCCATTTCCCGCAAAAGAATCTTCAACTTTTCTGTTAAATTCTTTTTATCCAGATCTTCTAATCCCTGCTCCGGGAAATCAATTTCCAATTCCAGAATTGTACGGTATTTGGTTATTTTATCGAGCAGTTTTTCAATCCTGTGCCGCAAGCTTCCCTCAAATTGCTGTAGTGCAGCAAGGTGAGATATTTTTGTTCTGGCATTTATAAGATCACCCACAGCTTCAGCCTGGGTAAGTCCGATGCGGTCGTTAAGGAAAGCTCTTTGAGTAAATTCTCCGGGGTCTGCCAGACGTGTTTCTCGCAGGAGTATTTCTAATATCCGGTTCGTTATGAATATACTTCCATGGCAGGAAATTTCTACTACATCTTCTCCTGTGTAACTGTGTGGTGTGCGGAAAGTAGTGACTATAACTTCATCGATCAGTTTTTTTCCATCGAATATTTTTCCAAAAACTGCTTTATGTGAAGGAATAACTTCAAGAGATTTGTTTGTGGAGAATATTTTGGAAACTACATCTATGGCTTTTTCGCCACTGATGCGCAGAATAGAAATCCCGCCGGTTCCGGGTGGTGTGGAAATGGCAGAGATCGTATCACTTTTGTATTCCATTATATACTATTTAAGAATGTGTTTAATTTTTTCAAAGAGTTGAGAAGGAGTTGTTTCGATCAGGTTTTTCAGTTCTTCGGTTTTACCGTGTGGAACAAATTTATCAGGTATTCCAAAAGAATAAACTTCTATATCTGTATTTGCAAAATAATTTTTTATCATACTTCCAAATCCGCCGATAATGCTGTTATCTTCTATTGTGAAAATAATCTTTACTTTCTTTTTCAATTCTTCCAGGAAATCTTCATCGATCGGTTTCAGGAAACGTGGATTTATCAGGAAAGGTTTGATATCCGGAAACTCTTTTTCTATTTTTTTAAAGATTAATTCCGCATCTTCGAAAGACTTACCGATGCCCATAATTGCTACATCGGATCCTGTTTTTATTATTTCGTATTTTCCGATATTGATAGGTTCTGTTTTTGATTTGCAGAATTTTGCTTTCCCGCGTGGATAACGGATAACCACAGGACCTTTATTATATGTGGAAGCAAATTTCAGCATTTCCTTGAATTCAATTGCATTGGCGGGAGCCATTATTATTATGTCCGGGATCAGATTCAGGTAGGAAAGGTCGAAAACTCCGTGATGAGTTGCGCCATCTTCACCCACCAGTCCTGCCCTGTCCAGGCAGAATACAACCGGTAGTTTTTGCAACGCAATATCATGTATTATCTGGTCGAAAGCCCTTTGCAGAAAGGAAGAATAGATTGCTACGAACGGCTTGATACCCTGAATTGCAAGACCTCCGGCAAAAGTTACAGCGTGCTGCTCTGCAATGCCAATATCGAAAAACCTATCCGGGTATTTTTCTGCAAAATCCTGTAATCCGGTTCCGTCTGTCATTGCGGCTGTGATAGCAACCACTTTCTTGTTTTTTGCAGCTATCTCACATAAAGAATCACCAAATACTTTTGAATATGATCGACCATTATCGCCGAAACATTCTCCTGTTTCAATTTCGTATGGACCTAACCCGTGAAATCTTGGAGCATCATCTTCGGCATATTCATATCCCTTTCCCTTTTTTGTAACGAGATGAACAAAAACAGGGCCGGTCATATTTCTTATGATCTTGTTGAATATCCGTATCATTCGATGTATATTATGACCATCGATCGGGCCGACATATCTGAACCCGAGATCTTCGAAGATAATATTTGGTGCCAGTGAATTGATCAAGTTTTCCTCGATCCTTCTTGCACTTAATATCATCCGTCTTTTTATTCGGAGGGGAAGACGTTGCACAAAACTCCAGATAAATCCTTTCATCGTATTATAAGAACGGCTTACCAGCATATTCGTAAGGTATGCCTGAAGAGCTCCCACACTTTTGGAGATCGACATATTATTATCGTTCAAAATTACTATCATATCTTTTTGAATATGACCTGCATGATTCATTGCTTCAAAAGCCATTCCGCCGGACAAAGCTCCATCTCCGATGACGGCAATGGTTCGACCCTTTTTATTCATCATTTCTTTGGCAACCGTAATTCCCAGAGCTGCTGAAATGGATGTGCTTGCATGTCCCACACCAAAGGCATCATACTTACTTTCAAAAATATTATTGAAACCGCTGAGTCCCCCAAATTGCCGCAAAGTATCGAATTTATCATTTCGTTCTGTTAATATTTTATATGCATAAGATTGATGTCCAACATCCCAGATGATGCGGTCAACAAGCGGGTCGAATATTTTTAGAAGAGCGATGGTAAGATCGGTTGCACCCAGGCTGGGAGCTACATGCCCGCCGTTCTTTGCAGTTACTTCGATTATCCTTTGCCGAACTTCTTTTGCCAGTTCTACAAGCTGCTGCACAGAAAGTTTTTTAATATCTCTGGGCGATTTAATTTTTTCTAACATCAATTCACCTTTATTAAATTCGGATATACATTAATCATTTAGACATCTCCTGTCAAATAAAAATCACAAGATCAACTCGGCGATCCAGTTTATAACTTCCAGAATACCGGTTTTTTTCAATGAAGAAAAGGGTATTATATTTTTTGAATTAAATTCAACTGTTAGTTTTTTTATTACGGAAGCTATCTTTGATTTTGCTATTTTATCCGATTTTGTAGCAACTATCAAAAAAGGGATTTCACTTTTCTTCAACATCTGTATCATTATCATATCTTTTGGATCGGCTTTATGCCGAATATCGACGATCAAGATGACCCCTTTAAGTTGAAGGCGCTTTTTAAAAAAATCTTCGATCATCTTCTTCCACGATTCGCGTTCGGTTTTACTCACTTTTGCATATCCGTATCCCGGAAGATCGACGAAATTCACAAATCCGCTTTCTTTTTCATCAGTTTTAAAACGTATCTCAAAGAAATTTATCAGACGTGTTTTTCCTGGTGTTCCGCTCACTTTGGCGATTGCTTTCCTGTTTAAAAGTGTGTTTATCAACGATGATTTTCCAACGTTCGATTTACCGGAAAAGGCTATCTCGCAGAATGATGAAGCCGGATAATCCTTTGGTTTAACGGCGCTCTTAATGAATTTTGATTCTATTATTCTTATCATATTTTTTTGCCACGGAGACACGGAGAGCACGGAGAATTTCTCTTTGTTTTTTTGCCACGGAGACACAGAGAGCACAGAGTCTTTCTCTTTGTTTTTTGCCACAGAGGCTCAGAGAGCACAGAGTGGAATATAAAGCAAAGCCACTAATAATACTAAGTTCCGCTAAGCTTCTTCCTTTTACCTTTATCCTTTGATCTTCTTTAGTCACAGAGATTTTACGGCAGCCAAAAAGTTTACAAGCCATTGGTTTGCTTGTAAGACTACGCTGTACTAAGAGCACAGAGTAAATTTTTATTATTTTTCATCGGATATTTCCAATATTAAATTTTCAAGTTTATTTTTTTCTCTGCGTCCTCTGCGCCTCTGTGGCTAATCTTCAAAATATACCATCGATGTATTATCAGATTCCCAAATTTCCACTTCAGCTATTCGGCAGCCTTTAATTGTAAATTTTTTACTCATTTCTTTGTAAAAAAAACGAGCGATGTTTTCTGAGGTAGGATTTTTTTCTTCAAAGCAGGAAAGTTCATTTAAATACTTATGATCGAAACTATCTATCAATTTATTCAAATACTCTTTAACAATTTTAAAATCTATCGTCAAGCCAAGATCATCGGTTTTGTCACATAATATTCCAATCCGCACTTTCCAGTTATGTCCATGAAGATCTTTACAAGCACCCTTATAACCAACCAGTTTATGAGCCGCAGAAAAATGGGAAATCACATTTAACTTATACATATATCCCCCAAACTAAATTTAATGAACGGTTTCAAATAAATTTCATCTAAAATCTTGTAAAGAACTTTAACAATTGACAAAAAAGCGGAACTTTTGAATTTCACCTAACGGAATCTATAAATTCGGAAGGGAAAAAGAATGAAATGTAAAGGTAAAATAAAAGAAAAAACCCGAAGCGGAAGAACTATAGAGAAAAATTGCAGTGCAAAATTAGATGAGCATGCAATATTCTGCAGCGCATGCGGAGAACCTACAGATGCACTTTCGGGTCCGCTTTCTGCAAAGAAAAATTATCAGGAAGCATGGAAAGAATTTAAGCAGATCAAAACAAAATTCTATCCTTTTTCCATTTTTATAATTTTCACAGCATTTCTTCTGATATTACTCAGCGTTCTTTTCAGCCGGAGTCTGGCGGAATCTTTCAATATAGATCATTATCTTTTTGTTAATCTCGCACTGCTTATTCTTGTTCCATTTGTGCTGATACCTTTTAGTTTTGAACCGGGTTTTTTGAAAGAACATTTTACGATAAGCAGGTATTTTAAAAAACTAAAAAATTATCCGAAATTCTTTATGCTAACTCTTGTATATATTCTTTATTTTGCGCTTCTCAAAGTTATCTGCACAGGCTTTCAATTAGGAATCGCCACCGATCCGATCCTACATCTCGTCAGGCTGGTTCTGGTTTTATACTGGATAGCAATAATGCTTCCTTCTCCGATCCTGATAATCCGTAAAAAAGTTAATGCTTTTAAAGCGGTTGTATTGTGTTACAAAGCAAGTGCCGAAACACGCTGGCAACAGTTCTTCCTTGTATTAAGGATCGTTTTTATAAACATTATCGGAGCAGCTCTGGCAGGATTAGGATTGCTTGTTACCATCCCGCTTTCCTATGTTCTTATCGAAAAATATTATGATGATCTGGATGAATTTGAACTGTTCAAATAAATTATTCCAGATTACATCAGACCGACAAATTGTTTTCTATATGTGATTTCAGATGAAGATCAATTCTATTTACTCATCGATTCCGGATAGCATTTCCGAAGAACTGATAGAAGAACTTGTCAGGTCAAAATCTGTTCGGATAGAAAGGATCGTTTCGGAAGGACATGCTTCTCCGAAAAATTTCTGGTATGATCAACCGGAAAATGAATGGGTGCTTGTGCTGAAAGGAAGTGCCGGTGTTCTCTTTGAAGGGAAAAGTGATCCGGTAATTTTGCAAAAAGGCGATTACCTGAATATTCCTGCTCATAAGAAACACAAGATAAAGTGGACAGAGAAGAACAGGAAAACCATCTGGCTGGCGATTTTCTATAAATAGATGAGGAAAAAAAGATGAATAAAAAAAAGATAATTATTTTAACGACCCTTATTTTTTCGATTGTATTTATATTTGCAGAAGTCAAACCGGAAAAGAAGGCTCTGCTTATGGCTACCCTCTGGCAGCAGACTTCCGCAGAATACAGGGCTCTTGCTTACCAGGCTTTTAATATTGCCAAACTCAGGCTGGATGAAGACCTGCAAATCCAGCGTTCAGAGAAAAGAGCTGTCATTGTAGATCTGGACGAAACCGTGTTGGACAATTCTTTATATCAGGCAAGAACGATAATTGAAGATGAAACAGAAATACTCAAATTCAACGAATGGGTGGAAATGGCTGCCGCAGAAGCAATTCCCGGTGCACTCGAATTCCTGAATTATGCCAGTGAAAAGGGTGTGGATATTTTCTATATTTCAAATCGTAATTTATGTTATATGGAAGGAACGCTGAAAAATGTAAAAAAACTTGGCTTCCCGCAGGCACAGGAAGATCATATTCTTCTGCGGGAAAATAATTATTCCAACAAAGAACCAAGGCGGCAGATCGTAGCAGAAAATCATTATATTGTACTTATAATGGGAGATAACCTTATAGACTTTAATGATGTATTCCGCAAAAGTTCTATTAAAGAACGATTTATAGAAGCTGATAAATTAAAAGATGAGTTCGGGAAAAAATTCATTGTTCTTCCAAATCCGATATACGGCGAATGGGAAAAAACTCTTTATGGCGGAACCAGTAAAATTCCCGGTGAAGAAAAAGAGAAAAAAAGGTTGGAAAATTTAAAGCCATTTAAAACAAATTATAAATAATCATCAATAGTTTCACTTGATGACAGATAAGTGATTATCGACATTTATTATATATTAAGAAAAATATTATAGAATAACAATTTTAATCTTGACACTGAAATAATGAATCTTTTTTTATAACAAGTTTTTCAAAAAGGAAAACATAAAAAAGGAGGGGTTTTATGAAAAAATTGTTTCTTATCAGTGTGTTGTTATTCTTAATGATCCTGCCGGTTACGTTGTTCTCGCAAACAGGAACGATCGCCGGGCAAGTTACTATCGAAAAGACAGGCGATCCTCTGGCAAATGCTGCGGTATATTGGGGAGAATCCAAAGGCGGAACTTACGCCAGGAAAAAGGGTAGTTTTATTATTAAAAATGTTCCTGTGGGTATGCAAACTGTTACCGTTAGCTTTATGGGATATGGAAAGCAAACCAAAGAAGTAGAAGTTAAAGAAGATGAAACTGCTATCGTAAAATTTGCAATGGTTGTGGAGGCTGTTAGCATTGAAGGTATAAATGTTGTTTCAGAGCGTGCAACAGAAAGAAAAACACCTGTAGCTTTTACGGATATGGATAAAGAAAAGATGACATCAATGCTTGGTTCTCGTGATATTCCTCTTGTACTTACAACAACTCCCAGCGTTTATGCTACCGATACAGGTGGTGGCGCAGGTGATGCGCGTGTAAATATTCGTGGTTTTGACCAGCGAAATGTTGCTGTAATGATCAATGGTGTTCCAGTTAATGACATGGAAAATGGCTGGGTTTACTGGTCAAACTGGGATGGTGTTGGCGACGCCACATCATCTATCCAGGTACAAAGAGGCCTTAGTGCTGTGAACCTTGCTACACCCTCTATTGGTGGAACAATGAACATCATTACTGATCCAACTGAATTAGATAAAGGAGTAAAAGTAAAACAGGAACTTGGAGATGCCGGTTTCTTGAAAACTACTTTTATGGCAAGTTCTGGTCTTATTAATAATAAATTTGCTGTTAGTGGTGGCGGTGTAAGAAAAACAGGAAAAGGAATTGTAGATAAAACATGGACAGATGCCTGGGCTTATTATTTAAGTTCCGGATTTAACATCAGCAATAACAATAAACTTGAACTATATGTTGTTGGTGCTCCCCAAAAACACGGTCAGAATCTTTACAAACAAAATATCGCAGTTTATGATCAAGAATATGCAGAAGATCTTGGTGATTACAATCCGTTAGCACTTGATGAATTCTCAGAAGCTGGGCGTGAATATAGCCAGAACTGGCATAGTGTAA
Organism: Candidatus Cloacimonadota bacterium; assembly: GCA_030595905.1. Lineage (GTDB taxonomy): Bacteria > Cloacimonadota > Cloacimonadia > Cloacimonadales > TCS61 > JACNIV01. The sequence goes on from JAUVLE010000017.1 coordinate 8,932, forward strand.
GTTCTTCTTACGAAGGAAAGCAATGGTGGGATGGCGCAGAACATGACCGTCATGATGAGAATTTTATTAACGAAAGAGAAAACTATTTTCATAAACCATTAGTTAATTTGAACTGGTACACAAAGCTAAATGATCGCCTGAATATTTATTCGATTGCTTATTATTCAGGTGGTAAAGGTGGTGGAACAGGTACTTATTCAGATAATCGTTTAGAAGACCCCAATGATGATGAGAGTGATTATGATACATTTATCTGGGACTATTCCACTTCTACTAGAACACCGGATTGGGATTCAAATATAGCTATGAATCAGGATATTCTAGATCGAAAAGGACTTCCAAAAATTGCTGGTCAATCTCTCGCTATACTAAGAAACAGTGTAAATAACCAGTGGACTATTGGAGCTATTTCAAAGGCATATTTAACAGTTAATGAAAATTTCAAAACATCTATCGGTATTGACTGGAGAACTGCAGAGATAGATCACTTCAGAGAAGTTCGTGATCTTTTAGGTGGTGATTATTACAACTATACCGGTAATCAATTTGATACAGCAGATGATTATGAAAAGGTACTTGGCGATAAAATTGCCTATCACTTTACCAATACTGTAGATTGGATAGGAGGACATCTTCAAGGGGAAATTACTATAGATGATTTAACATCATATTCTATGATCGGTTTATCAAGTATAAAATATACTTATATAAATCATTTTAGAACTACAGAAGTTTATAATGAAACTAATGCACCCGATTCAACTATGATCGGAGAACCGAATCCTGACAGTGGAGAATTAACTGCAGAAACTAATTGGATCAACGGCTTCCAGGTAAAAGGCGGGTCAAGCTATATACTTAGCGATGAACTTGATGTATATGGAAATGTTGGCTATGTATCAAAAGTTCCGATTTTTGATGATGTGATAGATGATGGAAATGGTACACAAGCTGAAAACCCTAAAAATGAAAAATTCACTTCACTTGAAGCTGGTTGGAACTACAAGGGTTTAGATGGACAATTTGGTGTTAAGACAAATTTCTATTATACGGAATGGGAAGATAAATCCAGATCTATAGGTGTTACTAACCCGAATGGCACAGAAGGTATTGTATTTATTAGTGGATTAGATTCACGGCACTGGGGTTTGGAATTAGAAACAAGTTACATGCCGTCACATATAGTTCAATTTGATATTTCTGCCTCGTTAGGAAACTGGCTGTATACAGATGATGTGACTGCTACATATGATAATTATTCAGCAGAAGAAGATCAAATAGATACATTAAATGTATTTGTTAAAGGACTAAGAGTTGGTGATGCTCCACAAACACAATTATCATTTGGAACATCAATTTTCCCAATCGATGGTCTTAAAGCTCAATTTGTTGTTTTACATTATCGTGATCATTATGCAGCATTCGATGTCTTCAGTAGAACCGATGCAGATGATACAACACAAAGTTGGAAGATACCGGCATACAGTAAGTTCAACATTCATCTTGATTATCAACTTCCTGTTAATTTCAAAGGTATAAAAGTGGGGGTATTTGCTCACCTGTTCAATGTGCTCGATGCTGTTTTTGTACAGGATGCTGTAGATAACAGCAAATATAATGGTTTCGATGGTGATCATGACGCTGATGATGCTGAAGTTTACCTTGGATTACCAAGAACATTTAATGCTGGAATTAACATAACTTTCTAAATTGATAAGCATCATTATTTAAAGGGAAGCCATTTGGCTTCCCTTTTTTTATTACGAGTCTTGAATTTCTGATCTTATCTGAATTAACCACCGGTTTCTACCGGTGGCAGAGAAGCATACCCTCGCTGTCTGAACGGTTTTAACCGTTTCTGGTTTTTTCAGTATCGAGTCGATTTACAGATATCGATTTGAAACTGTACCCAAAATGTAAATCAGCTATAAACCCTTCTCCGGTTAAAACCGTATCTCCTCTTACCAGGGAAGATAGAGAGTAAATAAATGCTCAATAATCCCATCCTTTAGGGTGGGGAAATGAAGCCAATCTCACATATCACTGCTACTTTTTCTTGAATAAGAAGAAGTAGCTAAATCCGTTTTGGTATCTTCTTTCCTATCCGTGAATGAATAGGTTATAACATAATGCTGAACTGTCTTTTTTTTTTCGGAATATACCTGTTTTTTTTTATTTTTTGACAAATTTATCCGGATTCTATTTTGTGAACCGGATAGTTCTCTTGGAATGTATATTGCATATTATTAATATTAATGTGAGTTCTGTATAATCAGGCTTATTTATTTGTCATTCTCGTGGAAACGGGAATCCAATCAAATAAAGGATTTAGATTCCGCATCAAGTGCGGAATGACAAGTAAAAGATATTTTGCAGAACCATTATATCAATAAAAAAATGGAGGATATTATGTTGAACAATGAGAAATCCCGATATTTATCGGGGAAAAAGAAAATCCTGATTATAGCTTTGTTATTAAGTTCTATACTGATATTTGCAGACCCGCCGGAAACGTATGACCTGCGCGATGTCAATGGAGAAAACTATGTTACTTCTGTGAAATACCAGTTGGGAGGCACCTGCTGGTGTCATGGGGCTATGGCAGCTATAGAAGGAAACCTGATGATAACAGGAGCCTGGACTGCTGCCGGTGAAGTGGGTGAACCAGACCTTGCCGAATATCATCTCGACTGGTGGAACGGATTCAACCAACACAATAACGATGATACAGATCCGCCAACCGGTGGAGGATTGGTCGTTCATGAGGGTGGTGACTACCGTGTAACTTCCGCTTACCTTTCCCGCGGGGAAGGAGCAGTCCGCGATATTGACGGGCAATCTTACAATACACCCCCACTCAGATGGGACCCGAGCTACCATTACTATTATCCCCGTGATATTGAATGGTACATAGCCGGAGAAAATCTGGAAAATACCGATCTTATCAAAAACAAGATCATGGAATATGGTGTTCTGGGAACCTGTATGTGTTATAGTGGTGGATTTATTTCAGGTTATATTCATTATCAACCACCATCAAGTACATTAGATCCCAATCATGCTATTGCCATAATCGGCTGGGATAACAGCAAAGTAACCCAGGCACCCTTAGATGGAGCATGGCTGGTTAAGAACAGTTGGGGAAGCGGTTGGGGTTTTAACGGTTATTTTTGGATTTCCTATTATGATAAACATTGCTGCCAGAATCCTGAAATGGGTGCAATTTCCTTCCAGGAAGTAGAACCTTTGGCTTACGATAATATCTATTATCACGATTATCATGGCTGGAGGGATACAAAAACAGATTGTGTGGAAGCATTCAACGCATTCATTGCCGATGGCTCTCAAACATTAAATTCCGTAAGCTTTTTTACAGCAACTGACAGCATAAATTATATAATAACAATTTATGATGATTTTGATGGAACAGACCTGCAGAATGAATTATCAACACAAACCGGAACCATCGAATATACCGGCTTACACACAATTGATCTGGATACTGTTGTCACGCTTTCCGGGGGTGAAGATTTTTATGTTTATCTTTCTCTTTCCGATGGGGGACATCCTTATGATAGAACCTCCGATGTTCCCGTTTTATTGGGAGCACAGTACAGAACTATTGTAACGTCTTCTGCCGATCCGGAAGAAAGTTATTACAAGAGTGGAACCGATTGGTTGGATTTTTATTATTACGATGACCCTTCCACTTATCAGAATACTGGTAATTTCTGTATAAAAGCCCTTTCAATTGATAGTTCAAGTGGATTAAATCCTCCTCAGAATCTGCAGGCAGAGATAGTTGAATTCAACAGTGTATCTCTTACCTGGGATGCTCCTGCACGTGAACTTCTAAGTTATAATATATACCGCGATGGTGGACTTATAGATAATGTTTCATCCGCAATTACCAGCTACACAGATGAAGCGCTCGATGCAGATGAATATATTTATTATGTAACCGCAATATACACAGAAGGTGAATCCGATCCTTCCGGTAATGCAGTTGTAACGATCACACTTCCTCCGCCTACAGACCTTACAGCATCTATTCAGTCTCCGGATGTTCTTTTGGAATGGCTGGCTCCGGAACAATCCAGGGAATTAATTGAATACAAAGTATATCGTGATACAGAACACATAGGTACTTCACAAACATTATCTTATCTCGATACTGATGTTTCTTGCGGTAGTTATGAATATTATGTTACAGCACTTTTCTCGGGAGATTTTGAATCGCAGCCATCGAATTCTGTTACTATCGAAATGACTAATTCCGAGAATGGTCTTATTCCTGTTAAAACGGAATTGATAGGAAATCATCCGAATCCATTCAAACCGTCAGAAGCCGGTCGCAGTCCTGCAACAACTATATCATTTTCAATAACAAAACCATCTTCTGTTAACCTTTCAATATATAATATTAAAGGACAGAAGATCAGAACACTGGTTGATTCCAAAATAAATGCCGGTTATCATAAAGCTGTTTGGGATGGGAAAGACAGAAGTGGAGCAAATGTTTCCAGCGGAATTTATTTTTCCATTTTTGACGTGAACAACGATGATGGGGATTTCACCAGTGTGAAGAAAATGATCCTGTTGAAATAGTGACCTTGCGAAAGTTATCGAACTTCTTGCTTTTCTTTACTTTCGCAAGGTTTGCCAGTCTACTTGCCTGTACGGAGTGTCCGGCAGCTGCCGGATTAATGCAAAAATAGCAGAGTCGCTTTTAACGAATTAGTTTCTCATAGATAAGTTGCAAGCAACTCAAAAAACAACACGCTTGCCCCGTAAGGAAGAATGACTGTATCGGGGGTTGTTTTACTCCAAAAAAATCCTGATGAAATGATTAACAAAGTATAAATTAAAAAAGGAAATTATAATGAAATTATTTATCAAGAACTTTGCAATTATCTTATTGGTTTTATCTTTATGGATAGTTCCGGTCATTATATCTGCACAGACGGTGTTGATCTGGGATAATGACAATAACTCGGATTTCCTTGACCCGGAAGGAGCCGGTAATGTCGGATGTGAATATGGTTTACAACATGCATTGACTGCAAATGGAATAATCTACACAACCGTTTCTGCTTTACCAACCGATCTGTCCGGCTATGATGTTGTTTTCGTAACCCTGGGCATCTATTGCGTGGGTTGAGGAACCACTCCACCCGGTACCGTGGGTACCACTCAACAAACAACTCTTATTAATTTTTTAAATGGCGGCGGCTCTCTTTATATCGAGGGATCGGATGTAGGTTACAATCATTATACCACTTCTTTCTTTGGTTACCTGGGAACAGATTACATCAACAATGGAACATCGAACGGAATTCATAATATTGTAGGTGTAGAAAGTACTTTTGCAGGTGGAGATAATTTTGCATTTCCTTATAATACCGATCCTGATTATCTGGTGGATGTTCTTGCTGCCGATCAGGGAACTCTTTATTTCACCTGCCAGAATGAATCAGGTAGGTCTGTATATTATGACGAGGGTTCGTATCGCGTTATCTGCTCTTCTTCAATATTTGGTCCGATGGCAGATGCAGAAGGAACAAACACAAAAGCAGATTTAATGGCACGTTACTTTTCGTTCCTTTCCAATGATCCCGATCCGCACATCCGGGCATCTACAGACGATCTGGATTTTGGAATTCAATACCTGAACTATCCACAAACAATGACACTTAACATCAGAAATGTGGGGTATGTTAACTTGAACGTCACTTCTGTGGAGATAACAGGAGATGGATTTTCTTATAGCGGTGCAACTTCATTTGATTTGAGTTGGGGAGAATGGACAGAACTGGAAGTTACGTTTACTTCTGCAAATTTGGGAATGTTCGATGGAGAATTATCTATCGAGAGCAATGACCCGGATCAAAATCCGCTGCTTATCGACTTATACGGGGAATGTGTTTCTCCGCCGGATATCGATGTTTCGCCAGGCTCTTTTAATGTGAATATCGAATCCGGTTCTATATTTGAAGATGTTTTATCTATAAATAATCTCGGAAGTAATGATCTTATTTACACGATCAAACCTGTTGATCTGTCAAGTTCGTCACGTGGATTTGGCGGTCCCGATGATTACGGACAGAAGTGGATAGACAGCAACGATCCTGATGGTCCTGTTTACAACTGGCGTGATATTTCCGGCTTGGGAACTCTTGTTACATTTAACCACAATGATATTGGAACCGAGCTTATGCCTATTGGTTTTGATTTTAATTTCTATGGTTCAAATTATTCTGAATTCCGCATCAATCCGAATGGATGGATAGGTTTTGGAGATGACTGGACAGATTATCATAACTATGAGCTTCCCAGATTGAATGCTCCGCGTCCCGCTATCTTTGGTTTCTGGGATGATCTCGATCCTCTTCAGGGCGGTGATGTGTATTATTACAGCACTTCTGATAGCCTGTTGGTGTTGTTTGATAACGTTATTCATTATCCGGGTATTTATAACGGAACTTATGATTTCCAGATGATAATTTATGCGAATGGGAAAATCCTGTTCCAATACAGATCAGTAAGCGGAGACCTTAATTCTGCTACAATTGGAATTCAGAACGAAGATGCAAGTGATGCTTTGCTGGTGGTATTTGATGCTCCTTATGTGGAAAACGAACTTGCTGTTCTATTTTATTCAGATCCCACCTGGCTGAATATCAGTAATGTTGCAGGAACGCTTCCAGCCGGTTTGAGCAATGATATCATTTTCACTTTTGATGCAACATACCTGGAAAATGGAGTTTACGAAGCGGAAGCCGTTATAATTAGCAATGATCCTGATGAACCGGAAATTTCTATTCCGATCACACTGACAGTTACTTCTGTTTCCGCAGAAGAAAGTGTTCCGGTAAATGAATGTAAATTGATTGGAAATTATCCCAATCCGTTCAAACCGTCCACAACGATTTCATTTTCTATCACCGCAAAGGACGCTAAGAACGCAAAGATAGAAATCTATAATATTAAAGGGCAGAAAATAAGAACTTTGGAGTGCAATAACCACGTTATTGCAAAAGCGACGGAGTCGCTTTCCCACTACTCCATAACCTGGGACGGTAGAGATGAAAATAACTCCCCGGTTTCCAGCGGAATATATTTCTATAAAATGAGATATGACGGCAGATATACCAGCACCAGGAAAATGATCCTGTTGAAATAGTGTGGCTCACCAGTCCTCTGGTGAGATGAAATAAGCTTAGCCAAGATGGAATGTGCTTTGCATTCCACCTGGTAAATATTTCACCCCAGATATTTATCGGGGCAAACAGGACAGGTCCTTCTGAAATAAGAATAAAAAGAAGTAAGGCGGCTAATCAAAGTCGCCTTTTTTATTGACATTAAATATGCAGAAAATACAGAAGTTATTAAGATAAATTAAAAAAGGAAACACTGATGAAAAAAATTATATTGGTTTATTTATTTATTTATTTTACCATTCAATTATTCTCGGTGACAGTTATTTTTCCAAATGGTAGGATATTAACTGGGGATTTTCTGGCATTAAAGAAGAATAAACTTTTTTTGAAAAATGATGATAACCTTTTTATTATTGATTCTGGGGTAATCAGGGAGATACAAAAAAAAGATAAGCCAATCTCCCTTGAATTTATTATGACATGGAGAAATAGTATAGTAAATTACAATAAGTTTTGTAATATTACTACTATTAATGAAAACAACTTTGAGAATATTACTCAATCTTATCCTAAATTAGACCAGGAGTTAAAGGTAATTATTTTAAAAGATGCTAAAAAAATAGTGGGTTATATTGAAGGAATCGATACAGATACCGTTTATTTATCTCGCATTGGTTCTCCTGTGATTCTAATCATTAATAGGGAATTAATTGCTTCTATTGTAGCAGATGGTAAGGAAATAACTGATGAAGTTTTTCAAATGGATAAGTCTTTTGATTCTGATAAGCATGATCAGGTAGAAATTGTTGAACTTGATTTTAGTAGTGAATACTATGACGCTAATTCTTATATTCCTAAATCAAGATCAAGTTACTATCCATATAAAGAAAAGAAAAATACAAATTCCTATTTTTTTGTGGGTCTCGATCTTTTCGGAGATCACGATCTTAAAGCCGAATTTGATGATGAGGATGAAGTTGAAGGTAGTTCTGATGTTGACCCCGGATTCTATATTAGGTTTGAAGTTAGAGGAAAAAAGCAAATTGCATTTGGGGGCGGAGTAGCTTGTCAATTCAATAAAGCCATAAGTGATTACAAAAAAGCAAAGTTCACATTTATACCTTTATACATTCTAGGCAGGTTACAAGTTGATCCTGGTCAGAATCTTGTGGCAATCAAGACACATCTTGGTTATAATCTTTTTTTTTCCAATCGTGAATATTCCGGTTATTTAACAACAAAACCAGGTCTATATTTTGCGGGAGGAATGGAATTTACTTTGGATGATATATTTATTGTCGAGATATTTTATACAGTTAATAAGGGAAAGTGTGATATTATTGATGTTACTAATAAATCAGTTTCTATAGGAATAGGTATAAATTTAAAATAATCCAACCCAACCCTGAAAGGGTTGAACAATCAAGCTCCATCATCCCAAACCTTAACCTTCGACTTTTTAACCCGTGAAATCCGCAGGATATTTCACTGGGTTAGTCGATGGAAACAGCATGTAACCAGTCGATGGAAGCCGGGCGTAAGCCCTGTGACAAAAGAAAAGATACCGGGTCAAGCTCCATCGGAGCGTAATTGCCACCAGTTAATCCGTCTAAGCCGGAGTAAACAACTGGTGGTTAATGAGACAACTCACCCAAACCTGAAGGGGTTGAATAAAATAGCCGCCGGTGAAACCGGTGGTATATAAAGAATAACCCACCCAACCAAGAAAGGGTTGAACAATCAAGCTCCATCATCCCAAACCTTAACCTTCGACTTTTTTTTCTCCCCTGATTTAGGGGAGATGTCATTCGGTGAATGACAGAGGGGTTAAATATTGAAAATTCGTGTTTAAGCTTGCTTAAATAAGAAATACTCCTTGGCTTGCCGCGGGGATAGTCAACTTTAAGAATTTTCTTTATTTTCATCCAGAAAAAAACAACATAAATATAAAATATTCTTGACGTACAGTTAAGTATAATTAATTTACAATTCCGAAAGTTACAAAAATCTGTTGCAACAGATATTAGATGTAAATTGAGGACTCTTTATGTATTTGATATTGATTATTTACCTTTATAAAACAATGATTATTTCATAAAAAAATTAAAAACAAAAAATCCGGCTTCGTAAAACTACGCCGGGATAAAAAAGGAGGAGAAGATGAAAACTTGTTTTAATTTTTTAAATTGGCGGAAAATGATCTCGATTTTTATTATCATTTTTCTGTGTGGAATGTTAACGGCAGAAACCGGAAAATATCGGTTTCGGGATAACGGCATGGACAACCGCTCTGTTCCAAACATGATAGACTACCAGGGAAAACTCACAGACGGCAGCGGTGTACCGCTTAATGGTAATATCGCACGCCTGTATTTTTACGTTTATAGTGATTCTACCGGAGGAACAGCATTATGGACAGAATTGCATTCCAACATTACCGCAACGGATGGACTGGTGCATGTGTTACTGGGATCTGTTACTACTTTTGGCGGCAATGTGTTCGATGGTTCGGATAGATGGCTGAGCATTAATGTAAACCTCGATGGCGAAATGACTCCCCGCCTGCGTATTGTAAGTGCACCCTATGCAATATTTGCTAATGATTCTGAAAACCTGGATGGAAATGACTCTTCTTACTTTATGCCTGCTTCCACAGATAACTGGGTAGATATTACCGGCGATACAATGACGGGCAACCTTGTTGTAAATGCAGATTTCCAGGCAACCGGTATTACGCATGATACCAGTGGTGATGCCGGAACCAGCGGACAGGTGCTTTCCAGTACTGTTACAGGAACAGATTGGATCGATGCAGGAGGAACCGGAGATATTACCGCAGTTAATGCCGGTGATGGTTTAATCGGTGGCGGCACTTCCGGCGATGTAACTTTAGATGTAAATTTGGCAGGAAGTGGTACAGCAACTACTGTTTCCCGCAGTGACCATGAACATGATTCCGATTATGTGAATGAATCCGACCTAAATCATCTCGATGCTGCTGATGGTATTCCTGATAGCGTAGTTTATGTAGATAATGATGGAAATGTGGGAATTAATGATAATACTCCAAGCTATCAGTTAGATATAGACGGTGACTTCCGGGTAACAGGAATTTTGCATGACAGTGCCGGTGACGCAGGAACCAGCGGACAGGTACTTTCAACAACAGGTACAGGCACAGATTGGATATATGAAAATGTTGGCGTAGAAGAGATAAATGACCTAACAGATGGCAAATCAGGTGGTGGCAGCGTTTTCCTTGGTTACAATGCAGGTACAAATGACGATGGTACAAACAACTATAATGTTGGTATAGGAAATAATACACTACATGTAAACAGTACTGGATATTACAATACTGCAACTGGATATGGAGCACTTTATAACAACATAGGTAGCAATAATACCTCTTCAGGAGGTCAGGCACTTTATTCGAATGATACCGGTTTTAGTAACACTGCTTTTGGTTCTCGTGCACTTCAAAATAACATTATTGGAAATTACAATACTGCAACAGGACATATGGCACTTTATAATAACACTGACTCATACAACACTGCTTTTGGTTCATCTGCTCTTTCTGGAAATACGGTTGGACAATATAATGTAGGAATAGGGTACGGAGCAAATTATTATAATGAGGAAGGTTCCAAAAATACAATAATAGGAACTTCGGCCGGTAGCGGAACGGCACTCCACAATAAATCGGGTAATATTTTTCTTGGTTACCAATCTGGTTACCATGAAACCGGAGATAATAAGCTTTATATAGAAAACACAACTTCTGCAACACCTCTTATTTATGGTGATTTTGATAATGATAAGATTATAATTAATGGTGAATTTCAGACAACAGGAATAACACGCGATAGCGGTGGTGATGCCGGAACCAGCGGACAGGTACTTTCAACAACAGGCACAGGCACAGATTGGGTGGATGAAAATGTTGGCGCAGAAGAGATAAATGACCTAACTGATGCCAAAACAGGTGGTAGTGTTTTTCTTGGTTCCGGTGCAGGTACAAATGACGATGGTACAGACAATCACAATGTTGGAGTTGGGATTAGTGCACTCAATACAAACACCTCAGGCTCATCCAATGCCGCAGTAGGATATCAATCACTTTATAACAATACAGGTCCAGTAAATAATGCTTTTGGTGCCTCTGCACTTTATTTTAATACGAGTGGTGGTTATAATGTAGGAATAGGGAATTCTGCAAATTATTATAACCAGACGGGACAATACAATACAATCATAGGATACCAAGCAGGCAGAGGTGCAGGGATACACAATAAATCTTGCAATGCTTTTCTTGGATATCAAGCAGGATATAATAGCTCAGGAAGTAATAATGTATTCTTAGGATATCGTGCAGCTTATAGTGAAACAACAGGTTCCAATAAATTATATATAGAAAATTCTATGACTTCTTTACCACTAATTTATGGTGAATTTGACACAAATAAGATCAAAATTAATGGCGAATTCCAGGCAACAGGTATAACACGAGATAGTGCCGGTGATGCCGGAACAAGTGGACAGGTACTTTCAACAACAGGCACAGGCACAGATTGGGTGGATGCAGCAAGCAGTGACGGACATTCCCTCGATGCAGCCGATGGTACTCCTACAGATGTAGTTTATGTGGATAATGAAGGTGATGTAGGAATAAATAACACATCTCCCACAGGTAAATTTCAGGTAACTGACGGAAGCATTCTTTTCGATGGTACAACCGGCTCTACTCCAGTCTCCGGGGCAGGAACACGCTTCATGTGGATACCTTCCAAATCTGCGCTTAGAGCAGGCTATGTAAATGGAACGCAATGGGATGATGCCAATATTGGTACCTATTCCACAGCTTTGGGATTTAATAACACTGCCAGTGGTTCATATACTTTTGCTTCGGGATTTAATAATTCTATAAGTGGCAGTTCATCTGCAGCTTTTGGATATTCAAATACCATAACCAGACCATATTCATATGCTTTTGGTAATAACAGTAGTGCCACTGGTTCCTACTCATTTGCTGTTGGAAGATATGCAGAAGCACAAGCACTTCATTCAATAGCACTGGGAAGGTTTAATGTAGTTTCCGGTACATGGGGAACATGGGTAGATAGCGAACCGCTTTTCATTCTTGGAAATGGAGCAGATGATGCAAATAGATCGAATGCATTAACTGTTTTTAAAGATGGCAGAACAACTATCGGATCTGCAAATAGAGGTGAAATGCTCACAGTGGAAGGTACTATCGAATCTACTACCGGTGGCGTTAAATTCCCGGACGGTACAACTCAAACCACTGCTGCAGGTGGAGACATCGGGATTGATGACCTTACAGATGGCAAAACAGGTGGTAGTGTTTTCCTCGGTTCTCAAGCAGGAAGAGTTGATGATGGTGGTAATAATAATACTAGTTTAGGAAATGCTTCGATTTATAATAATGTAGATGGTACACTTAATGTATGTATAGGAAGTTGTGCTGGTTTTAATGGAACCTCATACGAGAAAAACGTATATGTGGGAGCTTCTGCTGGATATTCGGCAACAGGATCGAATAATGTATTTATTGGTTATAGAGCTGGACAAACTTCAGGAGGAGATAATCAACTTATTATCGAAAACTCAGAATCTTCATCACCTCTCATTTATGGTGATTTTACTGATGACAGTGAGTTTGTAAAGGTAAATGGTGATTTTCAGGCAACTGGTATAACACGAGCCAGCAATGGTAGTGCAGGAACTAGCGGACAGGTACTTTCCACCACAGGCACAGGAACAAATTGGGTAGATGAAAATGTTGGTGCAGAAGAAATTGATGACCTTACAGATGCCAAAACAGATACTACCAGTGTTTTCCTCGGCTCAGATGCTGGTGCTAATGATGATGGCTCAGATAATCATAATGTTGCTATTGGAATTGATGCATTAAAAGCAAACACATCAGGAAGTTCTAATACTGCTGTTGGATATCAATCTCTTTACAATAATTCGAGCGGTGTGCAAAATACTGCATATGGATTCCGAGCACTTTATAAAAATACAGGTAGTTTTAATACTGCAAGTGGACATTATTCTCTCTATCACAATACTGGAGCTTCTAATACTGCATATGGAATTCATTCACTTGGATCAAATACTAGTGGTGATAGTAATGTAGGTATCGGAGCTTGCGCAAATCGTTATAATCAGGAAGGTTCTGAAAATACGATCATAGGATACTTTGCAGGTATGGGATCTTCAGCACACAACAAATCCGGGAATGTCTTTCTCGGTTATCGAGCAGGATATTATGAAATTGGAGATAACAAACTTTATATTGAGAACTCAAATTCTTCAACACCTCTAATTTATGGTGATTTTGAATTTGATTATGTTTCAGTTTATGGCAATATGGGTATTGGAACAAAGAATTTTGGCGGAGGAACAAGGGTATTATCCCTGTATAATGGAACTGCACCTTGGGGCTCCCCAGGAAATTGTGTGCTATTGTATTCTCAAGATGTATCGGCATCAAGCGAACTAAGGGTCCGAGATGAGTCTGGAAACGTAACTACTTTATCACCTCATAATTTC
>JAUVLE010000121.1 GCA_030595905.1 Candidatus Cloacimonadota bacterium
CCAGTGTCACTTTATTCTCTTCATCATCTATCTTGGTAGCTTGCAGGTATTCATCTCCGCCGGACAGGGGTTTTCCCAGGTAATTATGCAGTTCCTCTTTCACTTTACGAATTATTATTGCTTCCAATTTATCCGTCTGGAAATTTTCACCGGTGTGGTGGCTAACGCTGCCGGGGGCACCACCATCGCTTTCAGTTTTTTCTCCGTAAGTAAGAAAAACATAGTTGGCAAAGGTATATTGCGAAATTTGGCGAAGTACATATTCCCCACTCAAAGGCAAACCTCCTGTGCCGATGCTGAAGAGTTTAACGCCTTTTCTTTTGGCATCGTGAACAGCATTTACATAGGTGTAATCCTGCTCATAATCCAGGTGAGGTGGAGCATCGGTGATGATGAAGGCTAATCTCACCCCGTTCTTGCACCAGGTAATTTTGGTGAGCGCATCTTCCAGGGCAGCTTGCAGGTTTTCAGGTCCATCTCCCCCACCATCGGCTCTTACCGTAGATAATTGCCGCTGAAATTCGGAAAGGTCATCGTTCAAGGGGATCACTTTTGTATTATATCTATCGGATATATCCCTGTATAATACCATTCCAAAGCGTATATCGGGAGAGGGAGAAATTTCAGAGATATTAAGGTTAATGATCTCGATGCTGTTGCGAAGCCGCCTTATCTCTTCTCCCATACTTCCGGTGGTATCCAGCACGAACAGGATATCGAGCGGAATATTTTCCGATAATGCTTTTTGGATATTTGCCATTGAAATATCCCGTTCACGTTTCCCCTGCCTGTAGATCACCATTTTTTCCGTTATGCCGGAATATTCTACTTCAAGTTTATATTCGCTTATCTTTTTATCATACTCCGTGGGAAAGAAAAGATAGCGTCCGTCGGAATATGATAATCCGCTTTCCAGTTTTTCTTTTCCTGCAAATATCTGCAGTTTTGCATCCGGTAGAGATTTTCCCTGTCCGTCTTTAATATTCAGAATAATTCTTTCGGTTATATTAATAGGAAGTGATGTCACCTGCTTTTTGTATTTCGCTAAGAAATTCAAAAAATAATTGAATTGCTTATTATCATCCACAAACCCGGCTCTCAGCCCGGAATATGAAGATGACTTAACCTTGGATTTGTATGGTTCTAAAGTTGTTTTTTCTATTGTATCAATTATATTTTCTGAGCCTTCCTTTCTTATTTCGGAAACAGGCATATCTTCTACAGGAATTGCAGCTTCCTCATCTACCGGATCGGAAACCGACATTCCGTCAATAGGGTAAGCGACCTCATTTTTTTTACCACCCCGGATTTTCTTATCTTCCATTTCTGCAGTAGATTTGGTAACGACAGGCTGTTTTGCTATTAGTTCTTCAATCGTATCAGCAGAAATATCTCCGATATCTTCAATAGAAATAGTTGGCTTTGTAAGAGTAAAGTTCAGCATGGTAGTTAGTTTAGGTTCAATAATTACACCTTTTACTTTCTCAGTTTTAAAATCACTATTTTTACAAATAACATTGTATTTTCCCGGTGGAATGTTTTTAATTATATAAGTACCATCTTTTTTTGATTTAGTTTTAAGTTTTGTGTCTTCGATGAGTATACTTGCTTTTAAGACGGGTTCACCTTTTTCATCTGTAATTTTTCCTACCAGTTTTCCCTTATCATCAGTTATTTTTTCGGTCAGTTTCCCTTTGGTATCTCCCGATAATAATGAGCAGGTAAAAAGCAGCATTATTAATATCGCAGTTAATATCTTTTTCATTCTTCTCTCCCGTTTCTGTAAATTTGTATTTATCCTAAAAATAGAAATTCAGTTACAATGGTTTTTTAGTCAATTGTTTTTATATTTTGTAGTGTGGGTTGTTCCCAATACACTGATTATTTTGTCTTTGGAATCCTTTCAGTCTTCGTCCCGATTTGTCGGGACTACGCCCTGACAAGTGCAGTTCCCTTTCAGCGAAAGGGAAACGTAGAAAAGCAAGAAGCTCTCTCTACGGCATCTTAATGATCCTTTTTGGTAGAAGAGACACGCCTTCGCCTGCTTCGGCGGTGCAGGTTAGCAGGGATTACCTACCTAACCCTCATCACACAAAAAATACTCGAATTATCAATTTTAACACCTGATTATCAAATCATTTTATATCTATTCCAAAAAAATACAAAAAATAATTTGACAAGAAAACCTTTGTATAAAAAATAGCTTTGTAATACAAAGTACTTTAAATTAAAAAAATGGAGGAAGTATGGAACAATTAACCAATGAACAAGCTTTAGAAGTAATTAAAGACATGATCGAGAAAACAAAGGAAAAACAATGTTACAACGGCTTTTATCATCTTTTGTGGGGTATTCTTGTTTCATGTGCGATCGTGGCAATGCACTTTTTTATCAAAACTCAATTGTACCACCTGATTGGATACTCCTGGGCATTTTTTGGCTTTGGAGGAGCAATTGCCAGCATTATTTATTCAAAAAAAACTTATGAAAAACAAGGAAATATCAAATATCCGGATCTTGGTATAAGTTCTATGTGGATTGGTTTGATGATAGCGTTGTTTTTTGTTACATTTGTTTTTCCTATTCTAAAAGCTTATGAATGGAGAATTATCTATGCAATGGTAAGTTTGTTAATGGGGTCTGCAAATTTTTCCACGGGAATTTTTTTAAAGCAGAAAATGCCAATAATGAACGGAATACTCTGGTGGATTGGATGTATAATCCTTATTATTTTGAAAAATTATTTTGCGATTATGGGAGTATTTGTTATTCTTCTGATCGTTAACAATATTATTCCCGGTATCTATTTATACAACCTGGCAAGGAAAAATAATGGAAAGTAAATTTGCAGATCTGGATTCCATCATTCATTCCCGGGTTCGCCTGGCTATAATAATATTGCTTCTTCAATCTAAAACTGCAGATTTTACATATCTGAAGAAAGAGATTGGAGTTTCTGATGGAAATTTGAGTACACACCTGAGAAAACTGGAAGAAGCAAAATACATTGAAGTGCAAAAACGCTTTGAACACAGAAAACCTAAAACAACAATTTCTCTTACAGATAAAGGAAGAGATGCACTGAATGAATATACAAAAAATCTTGAGGAGTATTTCCGTTTAGCATCTAAGGCTAAAAAAATGTAGGGCGTGATTTCCAAGCACGCTGTTGTGGATCATGTTGTCCTCAACATGCCGATCATTTTTTTGCAAGGTCTGATTTATCAGGTCGTAGCAATCTTAATCCTTTCAGAATCACTTCAGTCTTCGTCCCGATTTGTTGGGACTACGCCCTGACAAGTGCAGTTCCCTTTCAGCGAAAGGTTCACCTCGTGGAATCTCCGATTATTCGGAGAAAATCTTTGATTTTATTCAACAGGGGGAAACGTAGAACCCGGTGAAATATTCAGCAAGCTGAATTTCACAGGTCAAGAAAAGCAAGAAGAAACTTCTTTTTGCGACATCTTATGATCATCTTTCAGAATCCTTTGCAATTCCCTTTCACCGAAAGGGAAACGTAGAAAAGCAAGAAGAAACTTCTTTCTACGGCATCTTATGCTTGTCAGTAAACCAATGGCTTGTAAACCTTGGGCTGAATCCCTTTTGATAAAAGGGATTAGCAAGGATTCTCTCTGGGTTCGCCCGGAAGATCGAACCCTACTACGTTCTTCGCAACGATAATACAATATTTACAAAAATCAATATTGCCAGAAACAGAACACTCGATCTCAAACCAATAACAGGAAACAGCAGAACTCCCACGATTATTCCGCCCGCCATTGCACCCAGGCTGTCTATAAAATAGAAGGTGCTGCCGCTTCTGATATTTTCGATCTTATATTTAATATTCAAGAGCCTGGAAAGAACAGCTCCTTCCAGGAAAGCGAAACCAAAATTCAAAATAAAATAGAACCAGGAAACAAATCCTTTTTCAAAGAAAGCAAATACAAAAACAATCAAAAACAGGTTCAGGATGAATAATAAATAAACCGGCTGTTTATACTTCCTGAAAGCTGCAAAACCTGCAGTAAGCCCAGCCATGAACGTGGTAGTAAACAAAAAGATAACCAGGAAAACATAGCCGAAATTCATCTGGAACAGGTTCAACAGAACAAGCTGCATCACAAAGTTTACCAGGCTCACAGAAAAGATATTGAAATTCGTCCCGATCATTTTTATTCCGCTCAACCTGCTTGCCGGAATACCAAAAAGCAAGATCAAAATAAGCGCAAACATAAAGGTGATGATCTGATGTTCCTTTGCCCAATCCACAGCTTTGCCGAAACGTAAACCAAGTATCCGCGTCCATAAAAGGATCGTGGAAAGATATGCATTTGGACTGGCGATCATGTTCACTTGCGGTTTCTTCGATTTTATTGCATTCATGATATTCTTCTTTCGCAGTTTGTTGCATTTTTCAAAGATAACAGTTTTATTGAACCACGGCTGATTTTCCTGCATCCTTTCGCTAAGCTTGTCCACATCATTTGTTATAAAGGTTCCGTCGCTTCCAATAAAGATATTTTTTATAGAAGGAATAAGGATGACATTCCCGAATACTTCCGAAAAAGTTGTATAAATAGTTGAGTTAAGCTGGATAATCTCGCTTGTCATAAAATTCGTGCCGCTACTTAATGTGATGGCAACAACCGATGAATCCGAGACAGTTCGATCATACAGCAATCTGAAAAAATCGAGTGTATAGAATCGGTTCAGATTCAAAGAAGAAGGATCGGGCAGATCGATCAGGATGAGGTCGTAATGTACTTCATTTTTCTTAAGATAATGAATCGCATCTGCCTTAATAAAATTAACTTCAGGATATTCTCCGGCTTCTTCCAGGATGTTTTTTTCCAGTTCAAAATAATCGATATTTTTTACTATTTCATACTTCCCGATCTCATCGATATATCCGTTCAGAAGACCTCCGATCAGAAGTATGTTTTGAGGATTCGGATGCTGAAGCATTACAAAGTTGACCATCTGCTGAGCATACATTTCACTTTGAGAATTTGCAAATATCTCACCATTGTAATAATAGTTTTTTTGCCGGTCGGAAATCGTTACATCCAGCCTTCCATACTTAGAATCTTTGCTTGAGATAAGATTTTGCGGTGTGTATTTCTCTGCATAATAATTCAGATAGAATTTCCCGGAAAAAGGGATGAAAGCTATGAAAAAAATCAAAGGAAAAAGCAGCCATCTCTTTCTTGAATATACCATCAGAATCCCGATGTTTAATGCACTAAGAATAATAATTATCGGAAAATGCCCGAGGAAATGAATGAGCACGGCAAAGAGCAACCCCCCGATAATAATGCCGATGCACTCCACAATGTAACCTTTATGAACCGGTTGTTTCTCTTTCTCGACGAGTTTACATAGAATCGGGAAAAGAAAGCCGTTTAAAACACAGCCGGGAAGCAAAACCAGAAAAGCCAGGAAAAACAGCATGGGAATATTTATCATCTGTCCGGAAATAATTGTGACTCTATCCGAAAGAAACCTGATGGAAAGAAATTGAAGCGGAGTGATGAAACTGATCAGGAAAAAAGCACAAAGCGGGATTTTATCCAATTTCGTTTTATTTAGAAAATATCCGGCAATATAACTTCCAACTGCAACAAGCAGCAACCATAGTGAAAGATATATGGAAAATACTATCTCGTTCCCATTCACTTCGATGAGGAGTTCACGCAGCAGAACCGTCTGCCCAATTATGGTAGTTATACCAAGCAGGATGAAAAGGATATTACTTTTTTTCATTTTTTTTTAAAATATTAAAACTCCCCAAAAATCTCTTCCCCGCAATACTCACATTTCCCATCTTTAATATGAATTTCGCCGATCATATATCCAGACCGATCGATGATCTTCTTCCCGCATTTCGGACAGAAAGTATCTTCGGCTTTTGCGGCAACATTGCCGATATAGACGTATTTCATTCCTTCTTCTTTTGCAATATCATAAGCCATCTCCAAAGTTTTAACAGGTGTAGGCGGTTTATTCATAAGCTTGTAATTAGGGAAAAACCTGGAAAAATGCAGCGGGTATTCAGTTCCCAGATTTTCTTTTATCCATTTGCACATTGCCCGGATTTCAATGGGATCATCGTTCGCATCGGGAATTACCAGGTTGGTTATTTCAAAGAACATTCCTTCTTCTTTGGCTATTTTCAGGGTATTCAGAACAGGCTGCAGCGAACCGGTGGTGTAGGTGGAATAAAATTCTTCCGAAAATCCTTTCAGATCGATATTCGCCGCATCGATGACCTTTGCCAGCTTGCGCAGAGGTTCTTCATTAATGTAGCCGCAAGTCACCCAAACTGTTTTTATATCATTCTCTTTTGCCAGTTTGGCAATATCATACATATATTCGTAAAAAATAGTTGGTTCCGTATAAGTAAAGGCAATGCTCTTGCAATTATTTTCTTTTGCCATTTCTATTACCTGCTCCGGCGTAGTATTGTATGCAGAAGCTTCATCCGGCTTGGTTTGAGAGATCGTCCAATTCTGACAGAAAATACAACGGAGATTACAACCGACAGTTGCTATTGAAAGTATCAGAGTGCCCGGATAAAAATGATACAATGGTTTCTTTTCTATCGGATCAATATTTATAGAAACCGGTCGATTATAGACAAGTGTGTAAAGTTCGCCTTCTATATTCTGCCGAACGTTGCATGTTCCGATCTCGTTTTCCTTGAGTACGCAATTGTTCGGACATAGATTACAGCGAACACAATTATTTTTCAGTTTTTCATAGAACATCGCTTTATGCAAAAGTTCCGGTTGCTTATTAATTCCTAAAAGTAATGTGATCAACAAACTAACTAATAGTATCGGTATAATCTTTTTCATGGTTTTAGTTCCTTTTTTATATGATGAATGTCAACATTTAATTAAGAAATTTAATTATTTTCTTGAATAAAAAGAACGTATATTATATTTTAGCTTCCGTAAAATGTGAGGTGCTTATGAAAAAGTATATAAACATTTTGTTAGTTTTCCTTCTATTTTCCTGTTTATCTTCGCAAACGCGCGAACCGGCAGTATCAGGGCAGTGGTATCCCAAAGATCGTGCTAAGCTGCAGGAAATGATGGATTCACTTTTTAAAGATATCGACCTGGAAGAGAATAGCGATCTCAATCCTTTCGGTATTATCTCTCCTCATGCCGGTTTCGTCTATTCCGGTAAGGTGGCAGCTTACGGCTATTCCCTACTGGACGGGAAAAAAATCGATACGGTTATTCTATTAGGACCCAGTCATCATTATAGTAACAATGTAGTAAGCATTTATAATGGTGATTTCTGCAAAACTCCCTTCGGGAAGATTCCAATAGATAAGGAAATTTCCAGCGAGTTGATTAAGGCAGATAAAGGGATTGTTTTTGAACCGGAGATCCACGCTCCCGAACACAGCCTGGAAGCACAACTTCCTTTCCTGCAATACAAGTTGGAAAACTTCAAAGTAGTATTAATTCTTACTTCCACAAATGACCTTTCCCTGCTGGATAAATTAGCAGAAAGTCTGATCTCAATTGCAGAAAATACTGATAAAAAACTTCTGTACATCAATAGCAGCGATATGTCCCATTTTCATGATTACAAGACTGCTTCGGATATGGATAAATACACGATAGACCTGATACTTGAAAAAAAGTGGGACAAACTTAACGAAGAGATATTCAACGGAAATTGTGAATTATGCGGGTATTTTGCACTTTATCCGTTCTTAAAAATAATGAATCATTTTAATCATGATAAAGCAGTTCTTTTGAAATATGCGAATTCAGGTGATGTATCCGGAGATACAAGAAGAGTTGTGGGATACTGCTCTATCGTTTTTCCCAATTCACCAAAAAATAACGAGGATGAAACTATGAACGAAATCGATAAAAAATATATTCTGAAATTAGCGAGAGAGAGCATTTCATATTACCTGGAAAAAGGAAAGATGCTTACACCTGTAAAGCCGGAAAACCCGGAACTTTCGGAAGAAAGAGCTGTTTTTGTTACTTTGAATAAAAATGGAAATCTGCGCGGATGCATCGGGCACATGCATGCCAGAATGCCGCTTTATGAAGCAGTCGTGGAAATGGCTGTTTCCGCTGCTTTCCAGGATTATCGCTTTGGACGGGTAAAAAAAACCGAGCTCGATGATATAACTATCGAAATATCTGTGCTCTCCCCTATGCAGCGTATTCATGATCATGAAAAAATACGAATGGGAATCGATGGGGTTTGGATAAAAAAAGGTTTTCAAAGCGGCGTTTACCTGCCGCAGGTTGCTACAGAAACAGGTTGGAGCAGAACCGAATTTCTGGAAAGCCTGTGCTACAGCAAAGCCGGATTACACAGAGATGCCTATAAAGATCCCGATACGGAGATTTATATTTACCAGGTAGAGAAATTCAGCGAAGGGGAATAAACCTTGAAAAGGTTACCCTCAGAGAATTTCTTTCAAGTAAATCCTTTTCAATGGATTCTACATTTGTCATGCTCGACTGTGATCGAGGACAAGCTTTCATAAGAATGATACTGTTTTCTTCACTTTTGTCATCC
>JAUVLE010000196.1 GCA_030595905.1 Candidatus Cloacimonadota bacterium
GTATCAACTCCACCTACACCGTCGGCATCAGCTCTTATTTTAAATATCCCATTACTATCAATAGCAAAAGACATGCTCATCTCATCGCCATCAGCTGGCGTGGCACTAACGGGCATATTCCAACCGGTAACAGCTCCCGAATCCTCTTCAAATTCGGTTGTGCCAAGCCTTATTGTAGCTCCAAATTCTACTTCATCAGAAGTGTTAAGCTTGAACATCTGTACCCAAGCAGCGTCAGCGTTGTTTCTACCATATACCCAACCATCGTTGGCTATGTAGATGTTCCCTGTGTAGAGAATGTCTATAGTAAACGAAGGTGATCCCGATGCGTTAGTTAGGTATAATACTCCATTTGAAAGTTCATAAACGAGCATTTCACCAACTGCGGGATCTTCTGTTTTACCTGTTAGTCTATCATTAAATACCATATCAGCACTACAAATAACCGCTGATAGTAATAACAATGTTATAAAAATCTTTTTCATTTTATACCTCACTTAAATTCGTGTGAACAGGAATATGTACTTGCTGCTCCGGCTGCTGGATACATAACTTGAACTACTATTATCCGATAAGCATTATTGATGTTTATTGTAACGGTATTTCCATCTGTTAAATTATCGGCAGTTGCTATTATTGTATATTCAGTAGCGTCAGCGTGCATATATCCTAACACCTGAAATTCAACATCGTTTCCATCTGATCCTGTGTTTTTTAGTGTTATTCCACCCTGTAGCTCATTTGCTGTTAATACTATAGTATAAACCGTAACGTATGCAGATGTTGTTGTTCCTGTAGTAGTAGCTCCTTGTTCTGCATATACACAAAGACTTATCATTACTACCAGAATTGTTAAAATTAGCTTTTTCATCTTAATCTCCTTTTCAAACTATTTTTTTTATTCATTTCTTGTCAACATTATTATCTATCTGTTTCCCGATGTTCTACCTCTCGATGTTCTACCTCTCGATGTTCTTCCCGATGTTCTGCCTGTTGTTTTTCAATTAGGAATATATCATAAGTGTATCTGGTTTTATGTTTCTTATTGAATGTTGCTAATTTCTTCTCGTATATTTTACGAATTACACGATTCCGCTTCCTTAATGCTGAACCTTTATAATTTTTTTTAGCACTATTGATCATTCGTGTACGGCTGCTTTTTAATCCTCTAATACCAGACGTTATCTGCTCTTGTGGTGTTTTTGGTTTAGGCTTTTCCTCACCTTCAATTTTTTTTATTATTCTCTTTACAGGTCTATAAGGAAAGCCTGTAACTGTTTGGCTGGTAGCGTGAGTAAGTTTATCTACACCTTTCATAATTGTTTTAGTATCAACATCCTTAATTCCTTTAGCAAAATAAGCAGCGGCTACTCCTGCATTCTGGATTGATGATATTACTGGAGATGGAGAATAATCCCACCATTCACCCATTGCTTTTTCCATGAAAAATTCAACTATATCGCCTACTATTAATAATCCATTCCATGATCCAAGTATTGCGGCACGGATAAGTCGTTTATCTTCTGTTTCTTTATCTTCATCGGTAAATAAGTTAGATAATGCTTGGAATAATACAGGTAATAAGAAATGTGTTACAAATACTATTCTGAGATTATGTTTTACACTTCCCCTTCCTTTTGATAGATTGCGGAGTGCTGCCATTTCATAACGGAAATATAACTGCTGTGAATTATGAAACATAGTTGCTAATTTACCAATAGATGTTTTTTGTATCTGGGATAAATCTTTCAATGCGGCAGACTGTTGAGTACGGGCAACAATTCTTTCCCACTTATTCATAGCAAATTTACTTGCTTCTTTATGTGTTTTATTTAGTTTTATTTGTTGTTTATAATGATGTTTATAAACTCCCCAACCGCCAACTATTGCCATAAAGTCACCGAGTTTTGTACCTAACAACATTAAATTCCGTGCTTTTTGTAGATGTGATCTCGTTCCAGCAAGCGTATTTGTTGTTGCTGTTTTCATTGCAGCTTCAATTTCTGGATTCCAACCAGTCTTATATCTATTCGTTATAAGCTCAGATGATTTTATTATACGCATTACTTTTTGTGGATGATGTAAATAATCAGCCATTCCTAAAATTAGATTATCAGATCCTATATCCATTGAAAAGGCTACAACTGAAACAAGTTGTTTATAAAAAGGTCTTTCATTTAATCCAAGTTCAGCAGTAACAAAATTTCTTCTCACTTTATCAATTAACGTTATGGCGTTTGCTTGATCTATCCCACCTCTGGCAAAATCATCTATTTGTGAATTTATTATCCTTCTTAATTTATTGCCATATTCATGTTTTAATATATGTTGTATTTCTCTTGACCCCAATGTTGCACGTAATTCTCTAACCGTTCCAACCCACGCCTTAAAATGTTCCATCTCTGCTATGTGTCGTGATAAGATAGTGTCCCCATCTACAAACGCAATTGGGTTTGAATGATTCACCGTTGACATTAAGCTTCTATTTAATACACTTGCTAACACCTTACTTTGATTTAATAGTTCTGAATCAGAATCAGTAACATCGGTTATTTCTATTGTTTTTGGAGAATAATTATTGTGGTTGCCAAGATTGACAAAATAATTTTCACGATATATTTTGTTTGTTGGAACATAATAATTTACATAAAATTCGTTAAGTTGCCATTTAGCCCACTTCATCACATCGGGATTAATAAACGATTCTAATTGTTTTATTGTTGTTTCGTCAAATCCCATTTTTTCAAAGTTAGAAGCATATTTTTTATCTTGATAATCCATCCATATTTTATACGCCTCGTTTTGCGACAGAGGAAGCTCAATTCTTTTACCTGATTTGGATAAATATGTTACCCCTGTTCCAGATATTCTTTTCCCTTTTTTCTTTTTAACTTTTACTACTTTAGTGTTCTTCTGTAAGATTTTTGCAAGTTTATTTTTCTTCATAAGCTTTGGCACTTTAGGATCAATAAAGATTTCCATTGCTTTTTCATTTAATAATTCAACATATTCTCTTTTGCCTTTTGTTTCTGCATTAGTTGCTTTATTTAATTTATCTCCGAAATATGTTTGTAAAAATCCTTCTCCGGTTCTCTCTTGTTTCATTTTACCGGAAAGAATATCCATTAACCATTCAAAACTTTGATTCCGATTTATAAAGTCCCTGAAAAATCCCTCTTTGACTTTTTTATTCATTACTCTATATTCTCGTGCTGTTCTTCCCATCTCTCCACCGGTCAAAATATATTCAACTTTAGCTTTCAACTCTGTGAGATGTTTATTCCGTGCTTCCATTTTATCTTTATACCATGTTTTACCATCAGCAATTATATCATTTAACTTATTATATGCGTCTTCAACTTCTTGTGCTGTTTTATTTTTAAGATCACCATAAATAGAGAATAGTGCAATACTTTCCACATCATTCGGGTCGAGACTATCTACGTATTTTTTTATCTTGTCATCAGTTCTTACTCTTCTAATTTCTTTGATTTTGCTAAGTATAGGATAAACGTCAGGTTGTAATTTCCCTTGTATTTTGCCACCAACTTTTCTTAACTTATTCTTTTTTATAATACTATCTATCTTTTTAACATATTCTCTTTTCTGAATTTGCATAGTAATATCATCTAATTTATTAAAAAGCTTTTCTATTTTTGGATAAGTAGTTGCTTCTTTAATAGCAGTTAGGATATTGCCAACTTCTCTTTTTTTAGCTTTATCAAGTTCTATATGTTTTTTTGCATATCGGATAATATTAGATTGAAGTTCTGCAATCTCTTCTGCTTTAGTTATTTCTCCTAATCTATATCCTTGTTTCAGATATTTTATTTTGTCTTTTATTAATGAAAATAATTTTTTTGTTACTGATATATTCATCCCTTTATATTTAAGCAACTCACCCATTTTTTCTTCTTTCTTTTGTAATCGTGTTTTTTCTTCTCCTTTCGCCTTTTCTGCAATCTTAGCGTAATCCCTGTAGCTCGGTTGCAATCCCATCTCAACGCCTTTCTCAAATCTACTCTCTTTACTTGCAAACTCACCAGCCAGTAAACTATCGTAAAAATCGTATATAGAGTCTATCTTTCTTGAATGACCGAATAGACGGTTTAATATTCTAACGAGCTTATCAACAACTTTTCGTGCGTTAGCTTTAAATCCTTTGGACGGTATTGCTTTGTTGAGTGCTTTGGCTTTTGCGTATTCGATTATAAATTCAGCAATTTGCTCTTCGGATTTGCCTGTATCGAATAGAACCTTTCCTTCTTCGATAGTTAGAAATTCAGCTATTGCAAAATGAACTGATTCGTGTAATTGTGTATCTGCCATATCTGCACGACCTTTTACGATGTCCATATATGCACCTTGAACTTTGCCAAGTGCTTGCCTGCCTTCTGATGTTGTAATAGAATCTACAAAACGGATTTCAGGTCTGGCATTTCCGAAAAGAGATTTGTTTGTGCGTTCTATTTTCTTTTGGATAGCTTTAGATTCGGTTTCGGAGATTTGCTTTGCAATTCCCTCTTTGAATAACTCCTGACCTTTAGCAACGCCTTCTTTCATTTGTGGGGTTATGATTAGAGAGGGTTGATAATTAAAACCACCCGCTTTTTTTGTAAATTCTTTAGCTTTTTCAATATCATTAAACCATTGTGGATTGCCGTCTTTATCAAAAATTCTATATCTACCATCAAGAAAATCTATTTTATCACCAAATATTGATTCACCAACCTTACCGCCCCACTTCTTAGTGTATTTCTTGATGTAGTTCGGGATTATTTCATCGTAAATGCTGGCGATGTATTCTAATCCTATTTTTTCGTCTAAATTTGTATAGACAACATCTCTTTCACCTAATTGATTTGGTTTTTTATTATTCAAATCTTCAATAGCCATTCGTGCCAGATTTTTACCTATTGCTTTTGATAATTCAGATTCTTGAAAATTTCCTAATTGTTTTTCTGTTGTTCCACTTTCACTTAAAGTTTCTACACGATAATTACCTTTAGAAGTTTTTGTTACAGACAATCCTTTAATATGTGTAATTAAATTCTTATATCTATCCTGCTGCTGTTTGCCTGTTGTCCACGTTATACCGTCATATCCGCCCTCTACTGCTAACTGAATAACTTTTTTGACTCCTAATTGATAAGTTCTATCTTGTAAAGCTTTTGGCATTTTGGCAACGTTGCCT
>JAUVLE010000027.1 GCA_030595905.1 Candidatus Cloacimonadota bacterium
ATTACAACAAAGTTGATGTTCTGCTGGTTCCTTCACGTTGGCAGGAACCGTTCGGGCTTATCGGGATCGAAGCCTTTTCTCATCAGAAACCAGTGGTTGGTTTTGATGTCGGCGGCATTGGAGAATGGCTTAAAAACGGTGTTAATGGCTATCTTATACCTGAAACAGATATTAAACAATTCGCAGAGAAAATAGAAAAACTTATCGAAGATCCGGAGTTGATGAAAAAAATGGGAAAAGCCGGATATGATCTAATTGAAAAAAAATATAGAAAAGACAATTTTCTGGAAGCTTTCAATAAAATTCTGGAGACTATCTGATGTATAAGATACTTGTAAGCTGTTTGTCTTATGATAATGGTCAAAGCGGTATATCGGATTATATTAACCATACAATAGAAGAGCTCTCGAAAGATCATCTATTGGATGTAATAATACTGAAAAAAGATGTTAATATTTTTCCTATCAAGAATAAAAATATAAATTTTATAGGAGTTTCCGATAAACTTGCACGTCCTCTTTTCAGTATGCTATGGCATCTGTTCATTCTTCCATTCAAGATAAAAAAAGTTTATGATCTTATTTTCCTGCCTGCAGGGAACAGACGTCTTCTTTGTCGCTATCCCGTTTTCACCATCACCACTTTCCACGACCTTTCACAATTTCATATCGAGCAGAAATATGATCGTTTCAGAATGTTCTATATTCAACACCTGATCCCATTCTTCCTCAAAAAAGTTCACATCGCTGTTGCCGTGAGCAATGCTACAAAAGATGATATGATAAAATTTTACAAAATGGACGAGAAGAAGATCAAGGTTGCATACAATGGTTACGACAGTGAAAGATTTAATACCAAACCTCCAACAAAGACAATTCGAGAGATCCTGGGATTCGATAAGAAATATATCCTTTATGTAGCCAGGATTGAACATCCGGGAAAGAATCACATGAATCTGATAAAAGCCTACGAAATGCTTCCCGAAGAAAACAAAGAAGAATATAACCTCGTCTGTGCAGGTGGTTTCAAAGAAAGAAGCGAAGAAGTACTCAGTTATGCCAGAAATTCAAAAGACCATTCCAGACTGAAGTTCCCGGGCTTCGTGCAGGATGAAGATATTGCCGATCTATACAAAAATGCTTCCTTATTTGCCATGCCTTCCCTGTATGAAGGTTTCGGCATTCCTCTTGTGGAGGCAATGGCTTGCAATATCCCGGTGATATCTTCCGATCGTGGTCCTCTTCCGGAAGTGGGAGAAGATGCTGTTCTTTTCTTTAACCCGGATAAACCCGAAGATATCAAGGATAAAATTGTTATTATCCTTACAAATAATAAACTGAAGAAAGAATTTATGCAGAAAGGGTTAGAGCAGGTTAAAAAATTCAATTGGCAAAAACATGCCAACGAGATAATTAGTATTTTCGAGGAATATAATGAAAGGCATTAATATTTTCGATGTTCAAATTGCGAATATAACTATGAAAAAGGCAGTGGAATTGATAGAAGAAGCCACTATAAAAAATGAGCAGCGAAAAATGTATTTTGTGAATGCCGATTGCCTGAATAAAGTTTATAAGGACCCTGATTACAAGAAGATATTAAATTCTACTGAGTTTATTTTTGGTGATGGCAGTGGCGTTAAAATAGGAAGCAAGATCGTAAAAAATCCGATCATAGATAACGTGAACGGAACAGATATGCTGCCTCTGCTTTGTGAACAGTGTGAAAAAAACAACAGTTCTATCTTCTTGCTGGGAGCAAAACCCGGCATTACAGAAAATATGAAAAAAAATCTCGAAGATAAATACAAAAAACTGAAGATCGCAGGTTTTCATCATGGTTATTTTGATAAAGAAAATGAAAGCAATAATGTCGTGAAATTAATTAATAAATCGAAAGCCGATATTTTATTAGTTGCTTTTGGAGCACCATTTCAGGAAAAATGGATACATAATTATGCTTCAAGGTTAAATTGCAGCGTTCTTATCGGTGTCGGTGGTCTGTTCGATTTTTTTTCCGGTAATATGCCGCGTGCACCGAAATGGATGAGAACATTCGGTATAGAATGGGTCTATCGGCTGATGCAGGAACCAGGAAGAATGTGGAGGAGGTATATTCTGGGAAATCCTTTGTTCATTTATAGAGTGATCAAATGGAATTCAAAGAAGTGAGGTGATCATCATGAAAGAAATAAAAAAAGAGAAACAAGAAATAATCGATAAACTCACCAGTAAAACTCTTAAGCAAAAAAGATCACGCTACAATCGGAGAATTATCTTGTGGGAAATAACTATTAAAATATCTTTTGTATTAAAGAGATTTCTCGATATTGTTTTCTGCGGCATTTTTCTGATCATTTTCTCACCGATATTTGTATTCACTGCCCTTTGCATCATCATCGAAAATCCTGGTCCTATTTTTTACGGACAGACACGAGTCGGGATAGACGGCAGGCACTTTGATTTCTATAAATTCCGCTCTATGGTGGTGGGAGCAGATAATATGAAAGATGATCTGCTTCGCCGGAATGAATCCGGAGATGGAGTTATTTTTAAAATGAAAAAAGATCCGCGCATCACAAAAACGGGAAGGATAATCCGCAGGTTCAGCATAGACGAACTGCCCCAGCTTGTTAATGTGATAAAGGGCGACATGAGCCTAGTGGGACCTCGTCCTCCTCTACCGAGAGAAGTGGCAGAATATACCCTGGAAGACCGTAAAAGATTACATGTCATTCCAGGAATAACGTGCATCTGGCAGGTTAGCGGAAGAAGTGATATTCCCTTTGATGAACAGGTTTTAATGGATAAAAAATATATTCTTGAAAGTAAAAGTATTTTTAAAGATATTGCGCTTTTATTCCGAACTGTCAGTGCTGTTTTTGGTGGAAAAGGTGCATATTAACATAAATGAAAGGAGAAGAAAATGAAAGTAGAATTAACTAAACAAGGAGAAATTTGTATCCTGAAAACGATCGGAAGACTGGATGCATCAAACGCAAAGGAATTTAAAGATAAATTTCAATCTTATCTTGCAGAATCCGTCTATTTTGTTATGGATTTTTCGGAAATGGATTTTATCGACAGTACGGGATTAGGAGCAATAATATCTTCCCTGAGAAAAGTTACGGAGATGGATGGAGATATTTATATTGCAAACCTTCAGGATAAGCCGAGAATACTTTTTGAGATCACGCGGGCTTATAAAATATTTGAAGTATTCGATGATGTAGAAACAGCTATTCAGGCTTTAAAAAACGAAATCTAAACCGGAGGATTTATGAAATGCCTGGTTTATTGCCCGATTGAACATACTGAATGGATGAAGGATTTTTTTCCGAATATCCATCCTTATTTCCTGAAAATACTGAATAAACCATTACTGGAATATTACATAGATTTCTGTGTTTTGAATAAAATATCAGAGATCCGTGTAGTAAAAAGTTCCACATCCAAAGAAATGGAAAAATATTTTCGGGATGGTATGCAATGGGGAATGGATATTTCTTATAATCTTTCCAGTCAGGGAGACAGCCTGGACAAAATTATTCTGAAGAATTCCAGCTTTTGCAAGGATTCCGACTTGCTAATTATTTATGGTTTTCATTTCCTTAATTTTAAAAAAGATAATAAAAATATTAACTTTTTTATAAAACAGGATGAAAATAAAAGTGTTCGATCCGTCAATTCTGCCGTATATTTTTTAAAAAAAACAAAAAATCCTGCTGACATCGATCTAACTAAAATCAAAGAAGATGAGAATGCCGGATTTTCGATTACATTCCTCGACGGAATAAAAGCATATTATGATCTCTCGATGAATATTTTCACGAACAGATCGGACGATTTTTTTCTTCCGGGCTATAATAATGAACCCGGAGTTTACATTGGCAGAAATGTTATTTACAACCCTAATTCGGTCACTTTAAAAAAGCCCATTATGATCGGTGATAATGTGCAGATAAGAGAGAATACTCTTATTGGTCCAAATAGTGTTCTGGGAAATAATATCGTCATAGATTCTTCTTCTACAATTATCAAAAGTATTATCTACGAACAATCTTATATTGGCAGCGACCTGGAAGTTAATGAAAAGATCGTTTTCAAAGATCAGTTGATAGACCCGGATACAGGTAGTTCTATTAAAGTTGTAGATAAATTTTTTGTTTCATCTATCGAGAAAAATATTATCAGCATATCTGTGAGAAAGATGGTTCACTGCTTTTTTGCATTGATGCTTATTATTATCTATTTTTTGCCGTATTCGTTTTTTCTGATCTTTGGAAGATCAAAATATATCAAACCGGAAAAAAGGGAATATTACATCTCCAAAGATAAGAATCTGAAAAAACTTGTGCATTGGAAAATTCTAAGATCAACTTTTAAAAGCAGGATGTTCATTCGTTTTTCCATGGATAAATATCCTCTATACTTTAAGGTTCTAACAGGAAATATTTTGCTGGCAGGAAATTGTATTCTTCCAAAGAATCCGAAATCGTTAAAATTTATTTCAAAAATGCCGGTTTATTTCCCTGGTGTTTTTGATTTTCCCGGAATGCTGCTGTCATTTCCTGATGACAATGAATTTGAAATACATGAACTTTATTACTGTCATCATACAAATTTTAAGATGAACCTGAGAATAATCAGACGAACACTCCTCGACAGATTATTTTCGGTAAGAAAGTGGATTAATAAATGAGCTCTAAATACACAGTTTACGGATCGAATGTAATCGAGAATAAAATCGATAATGACCTTGAACTTATCAGAAAAACCGTTTTAAAAGAAATCCCGGAGAAAGACATTTCCGCACTGATATTAGGTGGAGGTTATGGACGCGGAGAAGGCGGTGTTTTATTCGATGCCGATAACGAACTTACCTTTAACGATTATGACTTCTTTGTTATTACACCAAAACTTTCATCTGCCAGAAAGAAGCATTACAATTCTATATTCTATCAACTTCATAAAGAACTAACTCCGAAGATAGGTATCGATGTGGATTTCGGTCCGATCGTTTTTGAAAACACGATCCCCAAAATCCCTTTTAGTCTTATGTGGTTCGAGTTGAAATACGGTCATATCGTTATCTACGGAAATAAAAAAATCTTACAAACTCTACCGGAATATAAGGGAAATAATATCCCGCTTGTAGAAGCCTTGAATCTTCTCCTGAACAGAGCATCCGGTCTGGTTTTCGCAGAAAAGAAAATTCAATCTGACAAAGCAAATTCACAAGAAGATATCGAATTCATTATCAGAAACATCATGAAAGCCAGAATTGCTGCAGGAGATGCAATACTGATGACAAACCGAACCTACGATCACTCTTATGTTCGCAGAATGGAACTTTTGAAGAAGATAAAAGATAAACCGATAATCCTGAAAAACAACTTTTTTGAAATATATTCGGAAGCGATGGAATATAAACTGAAACCGGAGCATAAAAAGTTTGTAGATGCCGGGTTGGAAAAGATTTTTGAAGAGACGAAAAATGTCTATCGAGAAATATATCTTTATACATTTTCAAAATATTTTGGTAAGTCGTTGAACGATTTCGATGAATATCTCTCTGCTTTGAAAAATGAAAAAAAAGCATTCTCTCTAAAACAATCGGCAAAGAACTTCGTCTTGAATTTTATGTTCGACAAGTTCAAGCATCCAATACCAAGGGTCTATTTCAAATACCCTCGGTTCCGGTTATTCTTTTCTATTCCCTACCTGCTATTTTCCAAACCATTCGACAATGAATTGAGAAAAATGCTTTCTGCAGATACAGATGAAAAAATTTATGAAAATTATGTTAAATTATGGAATCGTTTTAATTAACAGGAGAAAACAAGATTGATGGTAAACTCACAGATTCCCGAAGAAAGCGGAAGTGATCTGTTTAAATTTGATAAACGGATACTGTTCCTTACTTTTAAAAGAAAAATTCTTTTTATCTGCATTGTTTCCTTCATTGCCATGATCATCGGCGGCATTTTTGCGAAATTTACAGTTGAAGACAGTTGGAAATCCGAATGCGTTTTAATCCGGCACAAAAAGAACCTGGCAGCCAAAACAGATGTTCCATATCTCTATCAGGAAATGGATTACAACACGATCCTCCAATCCATCAAAATGCGTAAAAATCTCCAGGCTGTTATCGATAGTTTAAATCTGGATACTGTTCCGGAAAATATCTATGGAGCCTTCAAAGTAAGTAGAGGAAGCCGTTCCAACCTGATAAGTATCAAAGCTACAAATAAAGATAGAAATACAGCCGTAAATATGGCCAATATGCTGAGTAAAGTCTTCATCGATAATTATATCAAGATACTTAATTCCTCTACGATAAAGATATATCATTATTATAAAGCTCAGCGAAATGTTTATGAAGACAGATTGAAAGCAATTCAAGATTCATTACAGAATTTCAGGGATAAGAACAAGATACTTTCCCTGGAAAAAGAAACACAAAACCAATATGATAACCTGAAAGTTCTCGAACTTGAATTGATGAACACCGATATGAATGTAACTTCGCTAAAAACGAAGATCGCAGATATTGCCGAACGTATAAAAGACATGCCGGAGAAAGTGGAATTAACTTCGACAGTATCTGCTACCCAGAAAAAAGAACTGTCAGCAAAGAAAAATGAACTGACTCTTCTAAAAAAGAAATATACAGAGAAAAATCCGAAAATAATAAAACTTAAAAGCGAGATCAAAGCACTTGAAAACGCCATCGATACAAAAAGTGACGAAGAGATCGTTCCGGATCAGACAACTTTCGGTAAGAACGAGTTCAGACAAAGTCTGCTTCTGGGAAAAACGCAATATGAGAATGAAGTGATCGCATCTGAAAAGAAGATCGAAGAATACGGGAAAAAAATCGCAAGCATTAAAGAACAGTTGAAATCACTTTCTCCGCTGGAAAGAAAATATTATGACATTAAAAATAATGAATCTACAATAAGGGAACAATTAAAAAAGATAAAGAACAGACTGGTGGAAACCAAGATCGCAATGGATTCCAATTTGAGTGATTTTGAAGTGCTGGAAAAAGCGGTTCCATCAAAATATCCGGAAGCTTCCAGTAAAAAAATTATCGTAATAATTATTGGCTTTCTTTCCTTTCTCGGATTATTTCTTCTTTTTGCAGGAAGTGAATTTCTGGATTTTTCTATCAAATCTGATTTTGATTTTCAGGAAATACTTAAGATCAAACTTCTTGGTGAAATCCCGAATAAAGATAGCGTACCGCCTCCAATATTTTATTCTCAGATCCAGATAATGTACGGACAGCTTAATTTACTGCTTCCGGATAAAAAGCCTGTAGTAATAACCATCGGTAATGACGTTCCTGAAACAGGTTCGACTTTTATCATACAGGAACTCTCCGAACTGATGATCTCTCAAAATAAAAAGATACTGTGGATCGAATCGATCGATGAAGCCAGCGATGATATTACTCGATTTGTGATCAACAGACATCTGTACGATGCAAAACCATTAGCACAGAAGAATATTAATGTTATTACAGATCAGCTTCACAAAGCTTATTTCCTCTGCGATGAAAATACATTTAAGAGGGTTCTGGATTCCAAACAGTTAAATAAATTCTTCAGTCAATTTCAATCTTATGATATTGTTATCTGGGAACTTTTTGATGTTCATTTCAACCTGCATCTTTTCACAACTATCGCTTCATTTTCTGATATGCTTGCGTTCGTTGCCAGATTCCGTCATTCAAATCGAACCCAGCTTTCAAATGCGGTTGATTTCCTGAAAGATAATACATCTATTCCAATAGTTGGAATATTGAATGATATAAGAAAACCATATTTTAAACTAAAAATATAGGAGATAGAATGAAAAATTTTCTTATCTTCACAATGATTCTGGTTGCCGCCGGCTGTTCCAAAAATATAATTATGAAAGATAGTACGGTTCAGGCAGATCCACAATATCTTGAAGAAATTAAAGTAGAACAAAGAGATGATTCCGAGATAATTGCCGAGCTTCAAAGTTTACAGAATATCCAGAGTGATCTATACCATGTTAGCCCCGGAGATAAATTCAATATTTATGTTTATGATGAATCCGATCTCGATACGGAAGGCATCATTGTTAAACCGGATGGAGCTATCTCTTTCAAACTTGTTGGAGAAGTGCAGGTTAGCGGATTAACCGTTGCAGAAGCAACTGCAAAGATAGAAGAAAGACTGAAAGCATACATTCACTACCCAAAAGTATCTATGATACCCTATGAGCTTACGGGAGCAAAGGTAACAATTATGGGAAAGATCGTAAATCCCGGCTGTTATGAAATACAGAATAATACGAGGATATTGGATATCATTGCTACCGCCGGCGGGTTAGCTTCGGGATATTTCCAGAATAATACGGTCGAACTGGCAGACCTTGAACGAAGTTATGTTGTTAGAAACAACCGTATCCTTCCGGTCGATTTCGTTGAACTTGTAAGAAAAGGAGATATGCTGCAAAATATTCCGCTTGTAGATGGAGATTATATCTATATTCCGTCGAGTGTAAATCGAGAAATTTATGTGATAGGAGAAGTAATCGCTCCCGGTCATTTTCTTTTTAAAGAATCTATGACCTTGATGCAGGTAATAAGTTTTGCCCAGGGATTTAAAGAAACCTCAACCTCGGAAATAGCTGTTATCCGTGGTGGGATGAACCATCCGCGCATTTATAAAATTAATTTTAAATCTATCCTGAAGGGGGAAGCACGAGATTTTCCTCTTAAACCGAATGATATAGTTTATGTACCACGCAGTAAACTGGCAGAATGGAATAAAATGATCGGGCTGATAACACCCAGCCTGGAATTAATTCAGGGTGCCTGGATGGCAAAGGAAATTTTTAAATAATGATTTGGATGAAGCATTTAAAGAGAAATCTATGTCCAGTTTAAAGTATGTCATTTTTTTTCTAACACTGATAATAGGTGTTCCCGTTGGAACCAAAATGGCAAAAAAGAATCCGAATATAGAAGATATTGTATTTTTCTTTATGATGTTTTTTACAGTAGTAACCATTACTATCAATTTTGTTTCACGAGAACATTTCCGCGGGACATCACGTGGTTTTGAGATTGGTATGGTAGATATTGCCGTGTTGATAATCCTGCAATTAATTAGAAATAGAAAGCATCAATTTCCAATTGTAAAACTTCCACCCGGATTATGGATATACATTGTATTCTTTTTCTTTTGCTGGATTTCAATAATCAACTCTGCAACAGGATATGCGGTGAATTCTTATTTTGAGATATGGAAGATGATACGGATGTATATCTATTTCTGGGTTATTTATAACTATGTGAATAGCTGGGAAAAATTCGATAAAATAATGAAATTCATCGCTATTATTATTATCTATATTACATTCACAGTATTAAAACAAAAATATATGGAAGGACGATTTCAATGCCCGGGACCTTTTCCGCATCAGAACTCCCTTGTGATGTATTTAATTGTATTCAACAGCCTGATCTTTTCTTATCTTTTAAACAGGAAAGGCATAAAATTATGGTTCTGGCTAACAGTTTACGGAATGGGTGCAGTCTGCATTATTTCTACATTATCACGCGCGGGAATGGTCTTCTTTGTACTGGCAAGCATAACGGTATGGTTTTTTTCTTTTATCACCGGATTCTCTGCCAAGAAGATCGGAATCACATTTATATTGGTTATATGTGCCACGATAGGTATTTTACAGGCAATGGATTCTATCATCGAGCGATTTGAAACAGCTTCGAAAGAATCAGGACTCACACGGATAGCATTAGCAAGAGCAGCAGTAAAAATGGCAAATGATAAAACCTTCGGAATAGGGCTTAATAATTTCGGGGTTAAGATAAATCCGCCTTACAGCTATGGAGAAGATGTTTATGCTTTTATTCATAATGATAGAACGCCGCCGCCGGATTATGAAGAAAAAAATGGTCTTGTGGAAACAGCATATCTGAGTATTGCCGCTGAAACAGGCTGGCATAACATGGGCGTTTATCTTCTTTTTCTTCTCACATTTTTCTTTATGAACTTTAAAAATTATATCAAATTAAAAAAAACGGATTATCAATTCTTTGCAATCGGTCTGATAGGAGGTCTTTTTGCAATTTATCTCGAATCTACGCTCGAGTGGGTTTTAAGACAAACAAACAATTTTTATCAGCTAATGTTTGTGTTTGCACTGATAGGTGCTATGAAAAAGATATATAAACGAGAAAAACTGGAATCGAGAAGGATGATAAATGCTACAGAATAATTCTGATATACGTTCGGATAAAAAGTTGCTGGAATTGATAAACCCGATAATAGAGAAATCTCTTAATTTCGAGCAGAGAAGGGAAATATGCAATGTGCTCAAACGATTATTTCCAAGACCATTTTCCAAACATCTTGTTGATATTCGTTTAACATTCTGGTTTATCAAGCAGTGGTATTTTGTACTTCTTCTGGGAGAAGATATCCGCAAGCATGTAAGGATAATGCCGGAGAGAAAGGAAAGAACAGTGCTTTCATTTGTTTTAAATATTGTCTTTTATTTTATTTTGATCATGGGAATTCTGGC
Source organism: Candidatus Cloacimonadota bacterium (assembly GCA_030595905.1). Taxonomy (GTDB): domain Bacteria; phylum Cloacimonadota; class Cloacimonadia; order Cloacimonadales; family TCS61; genus JACNIV01. The sequence goes on from JAUVLE010000027.1 coordinate 10,590, forward strand.
ATCACTTTTCATCTTCTTCTATATTATCAAAACCATATTCGGGATAGATATATTTCCTGATAAACATCTAACGGATTTTTTATGATAAAAAAATATGAGGTCAGTTTATGCGTATTCTTATAATTTCAAACTACTATCCGCCTTTTTTCTGGGGAGATTACGACCCTGCATGCAAAGAAACGGTAGATCATTTATTAAAAAATAATCACAAGGTTTATATCTTAACGGGAAATTATGGCGTTCCTAAAAGAGATTTTTCAAAACCGGAAATTAACAAACCCTGCAGGATATTAAAATATGTGAACTATGAAAATGCTAATTCTACCGAAAGATATCGTGTGGATAAATTCAACTATAAAGCAACAAAACAGATAATTAAGCAGACTTTTCCGGATATTGTTTTTATCTGGAATATGAAAGGTATTTCCACTTCTCCCGTTTTTGCTGTTCAGGCAATGAAGATACCACGGATATTCGATATTGCAAATCTCTGGCCTGATGCATATATCCGTCCCGGATTTACCTCTAAAATAAAAAGAATACTCAAGAGGATCCTGCCAAATACTATAGGCGGAAAATTAGATATTAATCCCAGTATCGTCACATCGAACTGGATGGCTCAATCTCTGAAAAATCGATATGACTTAAAGAGAAGTTATATTATTCCCAGGGGTGTTATGCTTGCAAAAAAAGTTCTTCCCAAAAAGAGAAAACAAATAATAGAATATATCTTTGTCGGCAGGATAGACCATAATAAAAAAATAGAAATTGCCTTGAAAGCACTTCAACTGCTTAAAACAAAAGGTAAAAAATATAATTTTGAATTTAACCTTTATGGTGATGTTGAAACTTCATTTCTCATCGAACTTCAAAAGACCATACGTCAATTAGATTTATCCGAACATGTTCATTTCAAAGGAAAAACAGAAAACATCGATGTCGTCTATAAGCAAAGTGACATAACCATCCTACCTCACCTGACACAGGAAAGCAATATCCTGATCGCACTGGAATCTATGGCATATAAAAATACCGTTGTGATCCCGAATCAATACGGCGCTACTGAGATAGTCGAGCATAATATTGACGGACTCTTGTTTGAACAGGATGACCCTGAAAATCTCTATGATCAACTCGTCAGTATTCATGATAATTATGAAAAACGAATCGAGATCGGAGAAAATGCCTACAGGAAGATCAGCAAAAAATACGAAATATCAATGATAGAAAAGAAGATAGAAGACGTTCTTCTGCAGGAAGTGAATAAGCAGAAAAAGAAAAGTTAGAATTGGATAAATAATTGGTTGTTTATCAAAATTTATGAAAGATTATGAAAAGCTATCCGAAACTTGTCACAAGTGATTTTATCATCTTGTGATAAGTTGACCGTGCAATTTTCGACTTAACACAAGACCTTTAGCTTGTGCCAAGTCTTAGAAAGTTAGGAGTATATTTATGAGAATAATGTTACAGAACATCGATAGAAATTGGCAAAACATTAACCGTCGAATTCATTCGATTGGAAAAACACTAACCGTCGAATTTATTCGATGGAAAAAAGGGATAATCTTATGAATATTTTCAAACTTAAGAATACGATCCAGGAATATGCCTGGGGTTCAAAAGTAATTATACCCGAACTTCTGGGATTGACTTCTCCTGCCGAAGAACCACAAGCAGAATTATGGATGGGTGCACATCCAAAATCACCTTCCGGAATATTGAAAGATGGAAAGGAAATCTCTCTGATAGATTATATAAAACAAGACCCCAAAGGTACCCTCGGACAAAATGTTGCAGAAATATTCGATAATAATCTTCCCTTTCTTTTAAAAATTCTTGCAGCAGAAACACCTTTGTCTATACAGGCTCATCCGGATTTATTGCAGGCAAATGAGGGTTATAAAAGAGAGAATAATCAGGGCATTCCTATCGATTCTCCCCGGCGAAATTACAAAGATGCAAACCATAAACCCGAACTTATCTGTGCTTTAACAACTTTCGATGCAATGTGCGGATTCAGGAATTATTCCAAGATGTGTGATCTTTTCCAATTTTTGCAATTGCAAAAGAATATTCCGGAAATTGAAACTTTTATTCAAAATCCTACAGAAAGATCATTGCAGATATTATTCAAGGAGTTGATGGAATTTTCTGAAGAAAGGAAAAAAGAAGCTGTTGATATCCTGCTTGAAAGATATAAAAAGGTTACACCCCGAACGGATGAAGATAGATTTATATTCCAGTGGATCTGCAAACTTTCCCAAATATATCCGGGCGATATCGGCATTTTTGCTCCGCTTCTTCTTAATACAATTCGATTACAACCGGGACAGGCTCTCTATCTGGATGCGGGAATTCTGCATGCATACTTGAAGGGAGCAGGAATAGAGATAATGGCAAATTCGGATAATGTGCTTCGGGGTGGACTAACTCCAAAACATATCGATGTTCCCGAACTGATGAAAACGCTTTCTTTTTCTTCAAAACCTCTCGAAATTATCGAACCCGTTTCTTTTGATAATGTGGAATTTATTTATGATACTCCGGCAAATGAGTTCAGACTTTCGATTATCAGATTAACGGAAAGTAATAAATTATACATTGCAAAAAAACGTTCCGGTGCAGAGATAATTCTCTGCAGAGATGGATTCACGGAAATAGAATGGGAAAAAGAAAAGAAGCTAAAATTAAATAAAGGTGAATCCATATTCATTCCATTTTCTACAGGTAAATATAAGATAGAAGGGAAAGCAGTTCTTTACAGGGCAATTATCCCCATCTCAGAAATTCAATAATAATAATCAAAGAGGATATTATGACACAAACAGGGTTAAGAAAAACAATGATAATCAATACTATTTCAAATTACGGGAAATTGTTGCTTGGTATTTTTATAACCATCTTTCTAACCAGGTTATTGTTTCTTGGTCTTTCCCGTGAAGAATATGGTATTTGGGCACTTTTATGGTCAATTTTTGGATATTCACTTCTTCTGGATTTTGGCTTTGGAGCAGCAATACAGAAATCTACAAGCGAGACTAAAGTAACAAAAGAATGGGATAAATATAACAGGCTCATCAGCACGATCTTTATTAATTATCTGTTCATGGGGATCCTCATAGCAGCGATCACTTTGTTTATGGCTCAATATCTTCACAAGATGTTCAATTTCGATTCTGCGGAAAGTATTTCCCATTATAAAATGATCTTCATAATGTTCGGGGTTGGAACGGCTGTCATCTTCCCATTTGGCTTTTTTGTGGAAGTACTGCGCGGTCTGCACGAGATCAAATTGCGGAATTTTATTCAGATGGCTTTCACAATATTGAATTTCGGCTTGATGTATTATGTGATAAAGTCCGGATTTGCCTTGAAGGGAATGACGATCGTAACAATTGGTATTAGCTTGCTTACAAACCTGGTGATGGCTGTTTATTCCTTCAGGAAGATCCCTACTCTTAAAATATCGTTTAAATTATATGATTTTAAATTACTGAAACAGGTAATGACATTCTCTATCTTTGCATATATTATTACATTCACGAACCTGATAATTTACAGGACAGACCAGCTTGTGATATCCGTATTTGCTTCGGTCTCACTGGTGGCTGTTTACCAGATATCATCCAGATTGGCAATGACGTTCAAGCAGTTCTCTTCTCAGTTTCTGGATAATCTTGCCCCGGTGGCAGCAAGTTTATTTGCTTCCAAACAGGATAACAAACTGGCAAAAATATTAATAGAATCAAACCGTTTACTCGGTTTTGTTTCCACTCTGCTTCTCGTGCCGCTGGTCGTTTTTGTTAAACCGCTGCTGCAGATATGGCTTGAATTAAATGATCCTGATGGGATCAAAGTTGCCATTATCCTGCTTTTTTCCATGTATATCATCGTCTTCTTCCGAAGTTCATCCAAAAGTGTATTACTTATGGGAAATAAGCATAAAACGCTTTCGAGAGTTGCAATAATCGAATGCATCGCCAACCTGGGATTAAGCATTTTCCTTATTTACCGCTTGGGAATTATCGGCGTTGCGATTGGAACATTTATCCCTAATCTTATCATTACTGTTTCTTACAACATTCCGCAAGCTATAAAATTTTCGGAAATAACTTTAAAAGAATTCATCATGCAATCCGTTATACACAGTCTCTGGATAGGTGCTGTCACTTTTGCTTTTGCCTATGGATTGAGATACATTTTATATCCCACCACATTCCTGATGTTGCTAACAGTGTGTGCTTTAACGGCAATATTCTATCTTGTCTTATATTATATTTTTGGAACTTACGGCTGGGAAAGAAAACAATTGAAAGAATTTATCAATAAGAAACTAAGAAGAAAATAGAATCATGTATCAAGTTTTTAGTTCATTCGGAGTTTGCCGGATATGGTCAAATGAGTTCTGCGAAATTATGGAATAATGGGAGTGTAACATAATTTATGAAAGATTATGAAAAAAAGTGTATATACTTTCCGAAGCTTCCCACAAAGGAATACTTACATTTAAGATTCGGAAAGTTTTAGCTCATTCGTAACCTTCCGAATCTTCGATATAAGAAAAAGTGAAAGAAAGCTTCGGAAGGTAAGTAGGAGGAAATATGAAAAATCTTTTATTGATTTTAGTTATAACTTTATTACTTTTAAGTTGTGAAAAAGAATCGAGTGATCTTTTTAAAGAGGTCGATATGGAAGAACTCGATATTTCAGATGATTTCAATTTTAGAACTTCACAGAACGTAAATGTAAATATCTCGGTTCTTACTCTGGATTATGATCCAATAGACGGAATTCATTTTGCCATTTATAAAGGAGACCCTGGCGAAAATGATAACCTGCTTGCTCAGGGTGTAACTATCGCAGGTATTTTTTCGCAGAAAGTTATTGTTCCCACCTATATTGATTCTCTTATAATTATCGGTTTTATGACAACAATGACCTTGCCGATCTCTAATAATGCCGTTACTTACCAGTTTGGTGGAGCTGTAGATCGTGGAAGACATGGAAGCAGCAATTTGACCAGGGATGATGAATTTGTATATCTCACTCTGTTTGATGAGAATGGTGTTCCCGAAGGTTTGCAATATGATATAGTCTCTGGAGATTTTCTTGCAAGGATCAATGCTTCTCTACCGGAATATCTTCCTGTTCCTACATATCATCCCGATTACCTGGAAGAAGGAAGCATTCTGAATATTATCCTGGAAGAAGATGCCAATGTTTGGGTAACATTCGTTCATGAAGGTGCATGGTATAAAAACAGTCTGGGTTTTTACACTTATAATATAAATGATGGACCTCCCGAATCACCGGATTCACTAATTCATAACATCATCTTTCCAAATGCATCATTATATTATGGTGGCGGAGGACTGGCTCCGGGTGACAAACTCTCTCTGGGACAGTTCCCTGAAGGTACTGTAATTGGATGGTTCCTTGTAACAAATGGTTGGACAGGTTCAGCCGTGAATCCCAATAGAACACGGTTTTATTCAAATCCCGAATACAATCCCGAACATGCAAATCATCCGGAAGATCACCAGCATACTGTTCTTTTATATGATGACCAGGAAGATAAAATATTGCTTGCTTTTGAAGACCTATATCGCCCATATGGAGATAATGATTTTAATGATGCTGTTTTTTATGTTACTGTAGATCCGATAGAAGCGGTTAATACTGAAAACATCAAACTAATGGATATTGAAGATGATGATGATGGTGACGGGATTTCCGATATATACGACGATTATCCTAACGACCCGGATAGAGCATTTGATAATTTCTACCCGGCAGAGAATTCATACGGTACACTCGGATTTGAAGATTATTGGCCCAGGCAGGGCGATTTTGATATGAACGACCTGGTAGTAGATTACAATTTCACGAATGTTCATGATCCGCAGAATAAACTTATCGATGTTGAAGCAAACATCATACTTCGTGCTATTGGTGCTTCATATCACAACGGCTTTGCGATAGAACTGCCTTTTCCCTACAGCGAGATTGAAAGCTGGGAAGGAGATAGCTGGATCGATATTGAATCTGTTGGCGACAATGCAATTATAAGGGTATTTGAAGATGCTTACGATATTATCGATCCACCGGGTGAAGGTTTTGTAAATACCGACCTGCAATATCAATATTACGATCCCGTGACCATTCATTTCAAGATATACCTGAATAGCGGTCTCAATCTTTCCAACCTGGATTACCTTCCTCCCTATAACCCTTTCCTCAGGGCAAATGGAAATATTTATAAAGAAATACATTTACCGGATTATCCGCCAACAGACCTGGCTGACATATCATATTTCCAAACAGATGATGATGATTCCAATCCTGCAACTGGACGATATTACAAAACCGTGGATAACTTGCCGTGGGCTATTGATATTACTGAAAACTGGAGTTATCCTATCGAGAGGTCTCAGATCACGTGGGGATACCTGGTTTTTCAATTTTGGGCAGAAAGTTCAGGATCAAATTACCAGGATTGGTTTCACCTTATCGAGGAAAGGATAAACGAAGATCATATTTATCTTCAACCATGAAACCAATAAACAAAAATCGTAAGATCGGAGAAATTTCCAACCAGTTAAAAGTATTTACAACGAATACTAAGAAGAAGTTCCACATAGAAAATATCAACTGGCTGGGAACAATGATAAAATTGGTTTTCAGATATACTTTTCTTTCAAAGATCGGGTTAAGGAATGCAAAAAACATCAAATTAAGAAAAGCAACATTTGATTTTTCCAACCTTCCGAACGGATTCAACGGCTACAGGATACTTTTCATTTCCGATTTGCATATCGACTGTATTCATTCACTTCACAAGATTATCGAAGAGCGGGTTTCCAAACTGGAATATGATATTTGCGTACTTGGTGGAGATTATAGATTCCGCTCACGCGGGAATCCGCTTATTGCTATAGAAAAATTAAAACAGCTTCTTCCGATATTAGTTAAAAAATCCCCTGTTTATGGTATCCTTGGAAATCATGACCAGTATGAGATCGCAGAATTCCTTAATGAAAATAATGTTCATATGCTTATCAACGATAATTTCCGAATAGAGAAAAAGGGAAAATGTATTTACCTTGTCGGGATCGATGACGGACACTATTTTGGTGCGGCAGATCTTCCTGAAGCAGAAAAAGGAATTCCCGAAAAAGAATTTAAAATATTACTTTCTCACTCACCAGAGTTTTATAAAGAAGCAGAATCAAAAGGCTATTCTTTGTATCTTGCAGGACACACACATGGAGGACAGATCTGTCTGCCGGGAGGAATACCAATCATCAAAGAAGCACCTGTTTCAAACAATTTTATATCAGGGAAATGGTCTTTTAATACCTTGAAGGGTTACACTTCAAAAGGAGTTGGTTCCAGCATGGTTCCAGTGCGTTTCTTCTGTCCGCCGGAGATAGTGTTGATAACTTTAAAGATCACTTTAAAGAAAGCTTTACCTTAGAGAAGGTTAAACACAAATAATGCAGTAGAAATTAGATATTTATTTCAAATAATTATTACACAAAAGAATCCAAATAAATAACCTCATCGTTTACGGTGGGGAGAATAACCGAAAAAATAAGTTTGTACGCCGTTCACGGCGTTCATAAAGAAAATTTTATAGATGGTAAGATCTTCTACAATCCCAATTCTTTTAATACAGCCTGATATGATCTTTCTGCTGCTTTTCCCGGGTTATACAACAGATCAGAGATCAGTTTCTCCTGTTTTATTTTCTGTTCTTCAATAAGTTTTTTCATTTCCGGTGAACCACTTAAAAGCTGCTGAATATATTTGTTCAATTCATCTACTTTTTTGAAGCAGACTGAAGTTTCACAAATTCTTCTTTCTTCATAAGCATGTTGTTTACCTTCGAACCAGTCTTCATTACAAAAAATAAATAACGGGCGTTTCAACAGGCTGTATTCAAACGGGGCGGAAGTACCTGTATCGCTTACCATCACATCGGCAAGCGGATAGACTTCCTGGGTGTTCGGACGCTTTATTACAACAATATTATCAAATCTATTTTCAAGTTCTTCTAATTTTCCCTTCCAATCCATTTCCGGATATCGAGTATAAAGATAATGATGAGGTTTTATCAGCAATTGAGCATCAAAAGAAACCAGCATTTCGATGATCGCAATTCCAAATGCATGCAAAGAACCAAAAGGATTCCAGTGCGGTGCGTAGAGGATGGTGAATTTATTTTCCGTTTTGTATTCATTTTCCAATCTTTTTGTTAGAGGATCTTCCTGCAGCAGAATATCGAGTTTTGGATATCCCACGTTGTAAATAGTAGGTTTTTGCGTTTTATCTTTGTATGCAAAATCCAGAAATTCGTTGAATTTTGGTCCCACAGTAAAATGAACATCGAATCTGTTGAGAACATCTTTTTTCTTATAAAATGAAGATATACCGTTTCCATGATATACTTCTATTGTTTTTGTTTTAAGGAACGAAACAGGAAAATCGGGACCGGTGATCTCGGGACAGATAAAAAGATCGAAATTAATGAATGGAGAAATCAGATTGGAGATAAGCAATTTTTTTTCTATTCTTGTCTCTAAGTATTCAATGAGCGATTTTTTCCCATGCAGATATGAAAAATATACATAGATGTTTTTATGCTGTTTAAGTTTTTTATACACAGGATATAAAATATCATAAAAGTAGTCATGATGCAGATTGAAGACAATTGTTCTTATTCCCTTTCTTTTTGCATTTCTTACTGCTGAGTAATAATAAGCAAGCTTGAATATCTGAAGCGGGTTTTTTAAAAGCATCAAAATAAATCTTTTCATCTCTCCCCTATTATGATTTTTCTTTAAAGTAAAAAATTATAATCCTGATTCTTTTAAAATGGCTTTAACTGCTTCACCAGTTGCATTACCCGGATGATAAAGACATTTTTTGATAAGCTTTTCCTGATCTTTTTTCTGGGTATTCAGCTTTTCTTTCATCGAACTGTTTTTATGCAGGATGTTCTCGATGTCCTTTTTCAGTTCATCAACAGAGTTGAAACAGAATGAAGTCCGGCACAACTCTCTTTCTACATCAACGTGCTTATTATCTTCAAACCATTTTTCTACGCAATAAATGAACACGGGTTTCTTTAGAATGCTGAATTCAAGGGCAGCAGTGGTGCCGGTATCTGTTATCATGATGTCGGCAAGCGGATAAAGTTCCTGAGTATTTGATCTTGAAACAAAAACGATATTTTTGTGTTCCTGCTCAAGTTTCTTCAACCTTTCAAACCAGTTATCTTTCCTGTATTGAACAAAGAGGTAATTATGCGGTTTTATCAATATTCTAATGTCCATCTCAGCTAATTTTTCTATTAGAGATTCACCAAACCTGTGAATGGAACTATGTTCATTCCAATGCGGAGCATATAATATCACGGGAGTTTTTCTAAGACCATAAAGTTCGGAAAGTTCTTTTGAAAGCGGGTCTTCGCTAAGAAGTACATCGAGTTTGGGATAGCCGATATTGTATATCTTCGGCTTCTTTTTTTTATCTCTGTAAGCAAATTCGATAAATTCATTGAATTGAGTACCAATGGCAAAATGTATATTGAACCTGTTTAATATATCCGTTTTCTCATAAAGATTATAAGTTCCGGAACCGTGATATATTTCTATTGTTTTTGTTTTAAGAAAAGAAATTGGAAAATCGGGACCGGTTACTTCCGGACAGATGAACAGATCAAAA
>JAUVLE010000098.1 GCA_030595905.1 Candidatus Cloacimonadota bacterium
ACTGAAACTCGCAAATGGAAAAGATCCGCTAAACAAAGAACAGATTTCTTCGGAAAACTTTCTATCCGACCCGCGAATGATAAGATGTTTTTTCTTCGTTGCAGAAGTTCTGGAAGCTGTTTCCAGACAAAGGAATAAAAATATTCCGGCTCCAACCGGATTTATTATAACGTCCGAAGAAAAGGGAAAAGTTGTCTTCCCGGAAGAGAAAATCGGGATTAATCAATTTAGCAGTTGTATAAATGATGTATTAGACCTGAATCGCAGTAAAAAACTTTCCGGTTCTGTTTTGAATAAGCATCTGAAAGCATTGGGAATATTGAGTGAAGAAAAAACAAATACCGGAAAAACCAGAACCATTGTAAACGAGAAATCCGCTGAATTCGGCTTTGAAAGTGAAACCAGGGAATTTGAAGGAAGAAGCTACGAACAAGTGATAATTAACGACAAAGGCAAAAAATATTTGTTAGAGAATATAGAAGATATTTTAAGCGTTGAGATTTAATAAATTTATATTAACTGTAAATTCCATAAAGAATTAAGAAGAATAAAAAAATTTTCGTGACAAAATAATAGCGAAAAAAATAAGTGTCCAGTGCACATAAGGTGCAAATAAAGGAGAAGAGAAGAATGAACATTTATGTAGGAAATGTATCGTATGATCTGACTGAGAAAGGATTAGAGGAACTATTTGCTGAGTTTGGTGCTGTGTCAGCTGCAAGAATTATTACAGATAGAATGTCTGGCAGATCAAAAGGATTCGGATTTGTTGAAATGGAAAACAAAGCCGAAGGTGAAGAAGCCATCAAGCAGCTTGATGGGAAAGAAATGAACGGAAGACAACTCAAGGTTAATGAAGCAAGACCCAGAGAGGAACGTCCTCGCAAAAACCGGTACTAAAATTTTAACCCTCAATTAACTGAATTGTTTTTTAAAGTATTTTTACCAAATATATTTAGAAGGCTATATAGAATAAGTAGTTATTTCAAAGGATTTTTAATGTCCGTCAGTTGTTTTAGGGGAGTTCTATAATTTTTTAGATTTTGGAGAATAATTAGTTACAAGCCTTGCTTCCATTTGTTGATGTGTAGTTTGTAACTTTTTCTCCATTATTTCTTCTATCCAAAAAATCCATCCATCTAATCAAAGTCTTATATAGACAGATTAATAAAAAAAAATGGTTACATTTTTGGAACGGTGATAGCTGCATCAAAAATGAAAAGGACCTTTGCGTTTTTTCCCTTTAGTTCCAATGCATTATCGATCGCCTTCTTTAATGAATCGAATGTATAAATAAATATCTTCCTCATTTTTTCTTCCGGGATATCGGTCACCATCCATAATTTGTGGTTTTGCATGAAATCTGCCAGTTTTGCCGCTTTATGATAACCAAGCACATAATTTTCTTCGATCTTTTTGAATACTTCGCCGGGCAAACTACACGAACTCAATAGATCATAAAATTCATTTTTACCGATCCCATTTGCACATTTGGAAACTAATATTAATATCCCGTTTTTCTTCAGTATAGACCTTGCATTCTCGATCCCTTTATGCGATTGATAGAGATCATTATCAAAAGGTTTTACAATCACCGACACAACAATATCGGCTTTTTCCCGAACTTTGGAAATATACACTTCATCTGCTTTGGGAATGGAAGCAAAGAACGAATCGTTGATATTGCCGGCAGAAGCGGAATAAATACAATGTTCTTTATCTATTACCAGCAATATCGCAAAAGTATTGGTCTTCACTTTACCTGCCGCTTCCATCATATCTTCGTGAACAGGATTACCTTCCAGTTTGAGTATAGCGGCTTGCGGTTTCAATGATAATTTATGATTCTGTTCTATGTTTCTATACCCTGCAATTCCAGGAAAAAAGCTTTTTCTACCGCCGGTATATCCGGCAAAGTAATGCGGTTCGATCGAACTTATTACCACTATCCGATCAACATCTACAGCCAGTTTATTTATCAGGATTTCCGTTCCAAGTGAAGTTTTTCCCAAATTTACCATCTCGGAATTAACTGCATCATGAACGATGATATTGTCCCGAAAGATATTGTAATATTTTCCAAAAATCCGTTTAAATTCATCTTCTGTAGGTTTACGATGAGAACCCACTGCCACAATGAATTGAATATTCATTTTTTCAATATCATCGTAAATTACATCGATAACTTTTGCTGTGGGCGTGGAGCGGGTACCATCATTCACGATGAAAAGGATTTTTTCTGCTTCGGAAATAAATTCTTTGAACGCAACTGAGTTTACCGGATTTTCAAGAGCGTGTCTTATTATCTCTTTTTCATTTCCGGCGGGAAATTTCTTCGGCTGGATAATATCCAGAACATTTCTCTCGTCGATCTCGAGACTTATCTTTTCTTCTCCGTATGGAAATGATAATTTCATACAAACCTTCTTTTATAGTTTATCATCGTAAGAGACGAGTGATGCTCATCTCAATTTAAGGCGAACACATTCACCTTAACAAAATTATACGCAATGTAACAGCACCGGAATATAAATTATCCCACACAGGATGGAAATTGAAACCAGGTTTGCTGCAAATTCTTTATCGAGATTTTCGAGAGATGAAAAAACCAGCGTGTTATATCCCACAGGGGCTCCACAGCAGATTATCACGATAGTTCTGATAAATCCCTGAAGATCAAATATTGCAGCCAATACAAAACCTAATACCAGTCCAATTCCTGTTCGGATAAAAATAACAGTTAAAAGCCTGCCGATATTTTTAACTTTGGGAGAAAAGAAAATTCCTATAGAAAGCATGATAAGCGGAATGGTTGTTATGCCAATGTTTTGAAAAAAATTATCTGCAATTTCCGGAACAGGAATTTTAGCAAGATTGAAGATCAATCCGAGGATCAATCCCCAGATCGGCGGTAAAAGAAAGAATTTTCTGATATCTATTTTCGCTTTCTCCACCTTTCCGTATTTCATGGCAATATAATAGCCAAATGTAAGCACTAATAAAGCATTTCCAAAATCGAAAATCGCAACAGAAGCTGCTCCATCATCACCAAAAGCCGAGTATATGAAAGGCAGAGAAAACCCCGTGTTCATTATCATCGAGCCCAGCAGAAAAGTACCGAAAGTTTGCGGAGAAAGTTTAAGTTTCTTTCCGATGCAAAGTGCAATAAAATAAGTGGCGAAAAAAACCGATACAGCGATCAAAGGAAGATAAATGAATTTGAATGAAAGCTGAACTTGCGAAACAGAACGAAAAACCAAAGCCGGCATTGAAACATAAAACACAACTTTCAACAGGATTTCTCCGGCTTCTTTTTTGAAAAGTTTAACTTTCTTTAAGAAATATCCCATGAAGAATATCAAAATTATCGGAATGATCTTATTCAGAAAATCGTTCAAAGAACCTCCTAAAAAAACATAATCCAAAACATTGTATGTAAAGTGTAAGTATTATTGTCAATTGAAATAAAGTAATATACATCCCCCGAAGAAAACTATTTCGATTTGTTTTATTAAACATTTATAAAAATTAATCAGAAACCAACGAATTTTTTCATTAACCACCTGCTTTAGCTGGTGGAAATAAAGGGCATAAACTCGCTGTCCGAGCCTGACAGGCTATTCTACTAATTCCCCAGAATTCCCAAAAGTACGCCGGCAGCTACGGCAGAACCGATAACACCTGCCACGTTCGGTGCCATGGCATGCATCAAAAGGAAATTATTCTTATCGTATTTCTGCCCGATATGATGTACAACTCTTGCGCTGTCCGGTACAGCAGAAACACCGGAAGCTCCAATCAATGGATTTATTTTTTCTTTCAGGAAGATATTCATTAACTTGGCAAAGAGAAGTCCTGTTGCTGTGGCAATGCAGAACGAAAAAGCTCCAAGCCCGAATATCTTGATGGAATCAACTTTTAAAAAAACATCTGCCTGTGTGCTGGCACCAACTGCCAGACCAAGCAGGATCGTTACAATATCTATCAACGCATGACGAGCAGACTTGGCAAGCCGTTCCGTTACACCGCTTTCTTTAAGAATGTTTCCAAAGAACAGCATTCCGAGAAGCATAGAAGCACCGGGTGCGATCATGATGGTTACAATGGCAGCGATAATGGGGAAAAGAATTTTCTCGCGCTTGGTTACCAGTCTAGGTGTTTTCATGCGGATAACCCGCTCTTTTCTGGTAGTGAGCAGTTTCATGATAGGCGGCTGGATAACCGGCACCAGAGCCATATAAGAATAAGCAGCTATGGCAATGGGACCCACAAGGTGCGGTGCAAGTTGTGAAGAAAGAAATATCGAGGTCGGTCCGTCTGCCCCACCAATAATACCAATCGCTCCAGCTTCCATCACGTTAAATCCCAACAGAAGTGAACCGATGAAAGTGGCAAAGATACCGAATTGAGCTGCTGCTCCCAGAAGAATAAGTTTGGGGTTGGCAATTAGTGTGGAAAAATCTGTCATCGCCCCGATCCCCAGAAAGATGAGCGGAGGATAGATACCGCTTTTAACTCCATAATATATCAGGTTCATCACAGAACCTTCCGAATATACTCCGAACGTTCCCGGAATGTTTCCAATAATTATCCCGAACCCGATAGGAACCAGAAGAAGCGGTTCATAATTTTTAGCTATTCCAAGGTAAACGAACACAAGCCCGAAAACTATCATTATTACATACGACCAGTTAAGCTGTGCAAAACCAGTTGTAGAAAAGAAGTTAATGATCTCGCTCATTCTATTCTCCGATCTCCATCAGCAGTTGTCGTTCCTGAACCGATTCACCTTCTTTAACCAATATCTTTTTAATTTTTCCACTGTTATTTGCCAATATCTCAGATTCCATTTTCATGGCTTCCAATATAACTACAGGTTTCCCGGACTTAACAATATCTCCTTCCTTAACCAGGATAGTGTGAACAAGTCCCGGAATGGGTGCCACCAGTTCTCCTGCTCTTGCAGATGCAGAAAGCGGTTTGCTGCTGGAAACAGAAATATCGGGAGTGGTTGTGAGGGAACGGACAAGTTTGGGAATTGGCTTTTCAATTTCAGTTTCCACATCCACTTTATATTCCACACCATTCACCTTCACCAAAATGGAATCACCTTTATACTCCAATATCTTAGCCTTGTATTTATCACCATTTATTTCAAATTTATAAGTCTTCATCTATTTTCTCCTTCTTATTCAAATCAACGATTTGATTCAATTATTGAATTTTTCATAACAACCACAAAGTGGTTGAATATTAATAGCCGTAGGTGAAACCTGCGGAATTGAAAACAAAACCAATAACGACACTGAAGGTGTCGAATAATTCTTCCGAGGTTCATTTCAGTTCAGCCCTTTCAGGGTTAGCTCCGGTTTCTCATTTCTTTCCAAAGAATAACCGGTTCGGCATATTGAATTTGGTAGCAGCTTTCCACATACTTATCGGTGTTCTCTTCCAGGTCAAAAGAAGCCTGCTTTGTTCTTCGGCTTCCAATTCATGAAGATAGATAGCAGTTATCACCGCCACAATATCGTTCCTGCTGAGGTTGGGTTTGTCTGCACTTATCTTTGCATGAGGAATGTTCACGAACCGCTTTTTAGAAAGTTTATCCAAAAAGTGCAAATTCTTTAACTGGTTGATGATGAAACCCACAAGTGCCAGGCTGGTAAATACAATGATCATTCCTGCCAGTACTATACCCCAGAAATAAACACGCTTTGTGGAATTGTATTTTATTATTGCCCTTTGAACCTGAGTCGAGGAAATCTCCAGTTCATACAGTTTTGTTTCTGGCGGTTTGGCTGCATCTATTTCTAATAATGTCTTCAATTTTTTGATGGGAATTTTAGTTTCCTGCGAAAGTCCGAAAAGTGTTTTTTCAGAAAAATTTTCCTGCTTTTTTTCCTGCGCCACACAAAAAAGAGAAACAAGCAGGAATATTATGATCATATTTTTTTTCATCTTCTAATCCCTGTAAGATTTTATGTGCGATTTACAGTGGGATATTCCCATGTTTTCTCGGTGGGTTAATATCTTTTTTTGTAGCCAGCATTTCCAGTGCACGAATAATTCTGAACCTGGTTGCAGCCGGTTCGATAATATCATCTATGTAGCCCTTCTCCGCAGCCCGATATGGGTTGGCAAATTTATCTTTATATTCCTGTTCTTTTTCTGTGAGGAACTGTTGAGGGTCTTCGGAATTTTTTGCTTCTTTTCGGAATACGATCTCCACAGCACCTTTCGGACCCATCACGGCAATTTCACCGGAAGGCCATGAATAAACCATATCGGCTCTCATGTGGCGGCTGTTCATCACACAATATGCACCGCCATAAGCTTTCCTTATAATAATCGTGATCTTGGGTACAGTTGCTTCGGCAAAAGCATAAAGTAACTTCGCACCGTGCAGAATGATACCGTTATGTTCCTGATGGGAACCGGGAAGAAAACCCGGAACATCTTCCAACACGACCAGTGGGATATTGAAAGCATCGCAGAAACGAATAAAACGAGCTGCTTTGATAGATGCTTTGATATCCAGAACTCCTGCAAGAACCTTGGGCTGATTTGCAACCATGCCGATGCTCTGTCCGTTCATACGGGCAAATCCCACCACAATGTTCTGAGCAAAATTACGTGCAACTTCCAGAAATTCTCCCTCATCCACAATGCTGTGAATTACATCCAATATATCATAGGGTTTATTGGGATTATCCGGAATGATCTCATTCAATTCTTCACAGCGTCGGTCGATCGGATCTGTAGTACTTACAAAAGGCGAATCTTCAAGATTGTTGGAAGGCAGATAGCTGATGAGCTTGCGGATGAGAAGAATGGTCTCTTCTTCATCTTCTGTGACAAAATGTGCAACACCGCTTTTGGATGCATGAACCATCGGTCCACCGAGTTCTTCTGTAGAAATATCTTCGTTCAGAACAGTTTTCACAACTTTTGGTCCGGTTACGAACATATAGCTGGATTGTTTGTTCATTATTACAAAATCTGTGATAGCGGGAGAATAAACAGCCCCGCCTGCACATGGTCCCATTATAGCGGATATCTGCGGGATCACACCGGAAGACATCACGTTACGCAGGAATATATCTGCATAGCCGGCAAGAGCATCTACTCCTTCCTGCACACGCGCTCCACCGGAATCATTAAGCCCGATGACCGGTGCTCCCACCTTTACTGCCATTTCCATTATTTTGCATATTTTCCCGGCATGGGTTTTGGAAAGCGAACCTCCCATCACTGTGAAATCCTGTGCAAAGATATAGACGATCCTGCCATCTATCGTGCCGCAGCCGGTAACTACTCCATCTCCGGGAATATTGCTTTTATCCATTCCAAAATCACGGCAGCGGTGAGCAATGAACATATCGAATTCCTCGAAACTGTCTTTATCTACGAGTTTCTCTATTCGCTCACGGGCTGTAAATTTTCCCTTGGAATGCTGCGCCTCTATCCGCTTTTCTCCACCACCCAGACGTGCCTTATCCCGCTTATCCCTGAGTTCTGCGATCTTATTTGTTATAGACATTATTCCTCCAGTTCTGTAAAAGCTCTTCACACTTTTTTTCAACTATATTTTACGTCAATAAGAATGAATAAAAAGTATCGCAAGATACTACTTAACTCATTGATATTTGAAGAAACACATATTAAGTATTATTATATCTAACTATCTTTTCCTTCGGAGCGGAATTAGTTTCAATTAAAAATAAATGATACTACTCAAAAAAATATAATTGACAAATAAATACAATTTTACAAATAATCAAATTTGTAAAGAATTAGAATAATTCAAAAGGATTTTACTATGGCAAGATTAACAGATGTATTACCTGGTTTTAAAAATATGAAAATGAGTCCCATAACTCTTACATTCAAACGTAAAGAAATTGAAGAAGAATTCCTGGATGATTTTCACAAAAAATCCCTCATGCAAGTTCGCATCTCTTTTCTGTTGGCACTATTATTGTATGGACTCTATGGTCTTCTGGAAATGTATTTTAAAATTGAGCTTAAAAGTTTTTTCTGGCTTATCAGGTTCTCTGTAATGATCCCTATAGGATTATTAGTACTGGTTTCTTCCTTTTCCCTTGATTTTCAAAAATACAGAGATATTGCTCTTTCATTTTGCATGATATTGTTTGGAATAGGCATCATTGCCATGATCTACCTGTCACCAAAACCGGTAGATTTTTCCTACTATGCCACCCTTATTATTACCTTTATTTTTATCTATGTTTTCGTAAGCGTCAGATTTGTTTCTGCCACTCTCACCAGTTTCATAATTTTTCTGTTATACGAAGTTACTGCCCTCTGGATAATCAAAACTCCCGATAATACTCTGGTTAAAAACAACTTCTTTTTTCTCAGCACAAATATCTTTGGCATGTTCGCTGCCTATTCTATAGAGTTCTATGCCAGACGTGATTTTTTCATTGCCCGGCTGATAGAAGAAAACCGTTTACATCTGGATTTTTTAAATAAAGACCTTGAAAAACGAGTGCGGGAAAAAACAACACAACTGAAAAATACAAACATAGGATTGGAAAAAGAAATCACTTTCCGTAGAAATGCAGAAAAACAAATGTATAAAATGAATCTCAGATTGAAAAAATTGCTCAACGACACTGTGAGCGGATTGATATCGGCAGTGGAATTACGAGACCCATATACTGCCGGACATCAAAAACGGGTGGGACAACTTGTTTCGGCACTTGCAAAAGATTTGAACTTCCCTCAGGATGCACAGGATGGATTGAAAATAGCTGCTATTATTCACGATATCGGCAAGATCATTGTACCCGCAGAAATATTAAGCAAACCAATTACACTTAATAAGATCGAATTAGAACTTCTTAGAAACCATCCTGTTGCAGGATATGATATTCTAAAGAAAATAGAATTCCCCTGGCCTGTGGCAGATATCGTTCTTCAACATCATGAAAGACTGGACGGCAGCGGCTACCCGAAAGGATTGACAGATAATGAAATCTGCAAAGAATCTAAAATCCTGGCTGTGGCAGATGTTGTGGAAGCAATGTCTTCCAACCGACCATATCGCCCTTCAAAAGGAATTAAACTTGCACTGGAAGAATTGGAAAAAAATAAAGGTATTCTTTATGATAAAAATATTTGTGAAAGCTGCATAAATTTGTTCCGTGAAAAAAGATTTAATTTTGAATAGAAAAAAACTATCTGCCTTTTTTTTAAAACTCCCCGATTCTGCATTTAAAAAACACTTACTCTTTTGTTATTGTAATATTTTCAAAAAAAATAATTTCAAGATCTATTATCAGAAAAAGAAATATAAAGTAAAATTTCGAAATTTCGCACTCTATTTCCTGGATAATCCATACATGGAATTTTCTCTTTACCTGAAAGGATACTTAAAAAAATTCACTCCAGCCGATGGAAATATTGTAATCGATGCAGGTGCTTTCAGAGGATGCTTTTCACTTTATGCCGCCAAAATCGTAGGTAAAGACGGACTTGTTATTGCTTTTGAACCGGACGAAGATATTTCCAAAAAACTTATGACGAACATTAAACTGAATAATATAGAAAATATTATTCTAATAAAAAAAGGGTTGTGGAATAAAGAAACAAAACTGAAATTCAGCAATTTATCTGATGGTACTGCAAATATCGATACCAGCGGAAAAACGACTCTTCCGGTTACAAGCCTGGATATCGAACTGAAAAAAATGAACATCTCTAAAATAGATTTTATTAAGATGGATATTGAAGGAGCAGAGATCGAAGCAGTTGAAGGCTGCAAAAACACTCTTCTGCAAAATAATGTGAAATTGGCTATTGCTTCATATCATATTGTAAATGGGAAAAAAACCTGCTGTAAATTAGAAAAAATACTGTCTGAATATGGCTATAAAACAGAAACTTCCTATCCGGAACATCTTACAACTTATGCGCAAAAGTGAACTTGCGCCTGCCGAACCGGAAACCGTGAACAATATATAGGAAAAAGTTTTTACGGGGAATGAAAAAAATAAAATGGTTTGTTTATTATTCTATAATCTTTTCTTGGAGAAAAAATGAGTAATATCAAAA
>JAUVLE010000016.1 GCA_030595905.1 Candidatus Cloacimonadota bacterium
TCAATCTTCATCCATCGCTGCTTCCAAAATATCGTGGAGCAGCTCCGGTAAATTATACACTATTTAGTGGAGATAAATTTACAGGAAACACTATTTTTAAGATCGTTGCAAAAATGGATGCCGGTCCTGTACTTTATCAAAGAAAAGTGGAAATAAACGAGAACGAGTGTTATTCTTCACTGTATCACCGGTTGTCAATTCTGGGTGCAGAAGATATTTTAAACGTATTGGAATTAATTGAAAAAAATAAGATACAACCAATTCAGCAGGATGAAACACAAGCTACTTTCAGTCATAAACTTACAAAAGAAGACCTTCTTGTGAATTGGGATCGACCAGCAGAAAAAATAAGGAACAAAGTTCGTGGACTGGCAGAAATTCCGGGTGCGGCAGCTTCCTTCCGAAAGGAAAGGATAAAAATAATAGAAGCAGAGATTATGGATGAAACATCGGTTTCAATCCCTGGCAAGATAGTAGAAATAGTAAAAAACAAAGGCATTATCCTGGCTACGGCAGATAAAAACATTTTGCTCAAAAGAGTTCAACCTGCAGGAAAAAAGATAATGACTTCATTTGCGTTCAGTTTGGGAGCAAGGATAAAAAAAGGAGAAAAATTCGAAAGTGGATTTTGAAATAAACACAAAAGGCAAGAACCTTTTTCTGGTTCTATCTACAATCACCCTGCTTCTGATGATGATCATCACAACGCTTTTATGGTGGTTTATCTCTCCACGTTTACACGAAATAAACGATATACTGGCAAACCTGTCTTTAAATGCACTGCGCATTTTTTATTTTATACTTGTATTGGAAACTATTCTTGTATACCTCACAAGCTATACAGAGAAAAATTTTTTAATAATACGTTTTTTTATAAGAGTATTTATTCGTATACTTTATCCCGTAACGCTTTTCCTTGGAAGGATATTTGGATTTTCTAAAGAACGTATAAGAGAATCTTTTGTTCACGTAAATAATTCCTTCATAAAATCATTAAAAAAGAAATTCAAATCTTCGGAATTATTGATCCTGCTTCCTCATTGTTTGCAAAACACAGAATGTGAGATACGAATAACAGTTGACATTAATAAATGCAAAAAATGTGGTAAATGCAATATCGGAGACTTAGCAGAGATCGCAGATAAATATAATGTTCCAATAGCAATTGCAACGGGTGGTACACTTGCCAGGAAGATAATTATAGAAAACAAACCAAAATTTATTATCGCCGTTGCCTGTGATCGTGACCTTGTAGAAGGAATGCACGAAGTTTTTCCTATTCCTGTTTATGGGGTTCTGAACGAAAGACCACAGGGACCCTGTGTAAACACAAAAGTAAATATTGTAAATATCGAATCGGCTTTGAATAAAATTCTGGTTTGAAAATGCTCAAAAAGAAAGATAAAAAAAAATTCAAAAGAAAAAATATTAAACTTCAAAATCTCAAGATCGGCAATCTTGAACATTTCGATGGAGAAGATATAATCGAAGAAAAACGTGCAGAGAAGAAATTAGTAGAAAAAGGCGAAACAAGCAGCAAATCCTTCCTAAACTTGAAAAAAGGAAGGATCATAGAAGTAAAATCCAATTACCAGTGTATGGTGAAAATAGAAAATAAAAAGATAATATGTTCATTAAGCGGAAGGCTCAAACAGATAAATTTTGAAACACGCACACTCGTTGCTCCCGGTGATTATGTAAATGTGAACGTTTCGGAAGATCCGAGAATAGAGGAAATTCTTCCAAGAAAAAATGCTTTATCAAGATTTTCGTTAAGTGATTTCCAAACCGAAATAGTTATAGCTTCCAATATAGACCAGGTTGTTATTACATCTTCCTTCAAAGAACCGGAGCTGAAAACCGGTCTTATCGACCGCTACATCTGTGCAGCCGGAATTTTTGGATTGTTTCCAGTGATCTGTATAAATAAAATTGACCTCGCCAAAGACATCCAAACAATTAAAACAAAACTCGAATTTTATATAAAAAATAATTTTGAAATAATATTTACTTCTGCAAAAAATAATATAGGAATAGAAAAATTAAGAAATATAGTAAAAGGTAAAGATACCGTTTTTTCCGGTCATTCTGGTGCGGGAAAATCTTCGATCATAAATCTGCTTCAGCCCGATTTGAATCTGAAGGTTGCCGAAATAAGCGATTTTTCACAGAAAGGAACACACACAACATCGAACGGCAGATTAATTGAATGGAGTTTTGGAGGATATTTGATTGACACACCGGGCATTAAAACTTTTGGATTACACAGAAAAGATAAAGAGGAAATTCCCAGACTTTTTCCGGGATTCAGCAGTCTTGCAGAAACGTGCAAATTTCAGGATTGTACGCATATTCACGAAAAAAATTGTTCGGTTAAAGCTGCTCTGGAAAATGGATCTTTGCCAAAAGAACGGTATGACTCTTATCTGAGAATAATGGAATCTTTGTAAAAAAGGAAGTTATTATGAAAAATTTTGGTATTTATTTTAATCCAAATTACACGGATAAAAAAACCGTTTTTAATCTTCTGGAAAAACTTCATAAAACCAAGGAGCTTTCTTTTTATAAATTTTCCGAACAAAAAGATTTTCTGCCGGATTTCATTAGCTGTATTGATGATCACCACAAAATTCATCTCGATTGTATTCTTTCTTTTGGAGGAGACGGAACGTTCCTGCGGGCTGTTTCTTTCTCCCTGAAGATGAAAACCCCTCTTCTTGGAATCAATCTTGGAAAACTGGGTTTCCTTTCCGAAAGCAGTATCGCTGAACTGGAAAAATCTATCGATGAACTAAAGAACAATAAATTCAAGGTTCAAAAAAGAATGCTGCTGAAAACCGTTCTTAAAAGAAAAGGTAAAACGATTTTTTCGTCGCTTGCTCTCAACGACGCCGTTATCTATAAGGGGATCACGCCGAAACTGATAGACATAAAATTTTATTGCAATCGACGTTTTGTGGTAGATACAAGATGTGACGGCATCATCGTTTCCACTCCCACCGGCTCTACCGCATATTCTCTTTCTGCCGGAGGTCCGATACTTTCACCGGTTATGGATGCGATAGTTGTTGCACCGATAAATCCTCATATTCTAAGTATTCGTCCAATGGTTTTTTCTTTAAAAGATATAATTAGTTTTAGAATTCGATCTTTGAACGGAAACAGTATTCTTCAGCTTGACGGAAAGAACAGTTATACTTTACAGGAATGTGATGAAGTCATTGTAACGGGCGCTTCGCAAAAGGTTAGTTTTATTAAACTAACGAATAAGACTTTTTACCAGATATTAAGAAAGAAGTTCTATATGGGAAGAAAATGATAAAAAGCCTGAAGCTGAACAATTTCATTATTGTTAAAGAACTACAGCTAAAATTTGAAAAAGGTTTACAGGTACTCACGGGAGAGACGGGAGCCGGTAAATCTATCATTGCGGGTGCGGTAGACATAATTTTCGGTGCTCAGATACGTTCCGGAATGCTGTTCGATGAATCAAGATCGGCATACCTGGAAGTTGTTTTTGATATCGATAAAACTAATGTTGAGCTAATCGATCTGCTTAACAAATATGATGTCGATATATCGGAAGGCGAAATTTTCTTCGCTAAAGAAATAAATACCGAACTAAAAGGAAAAACTTTTTTGAATGGGCGCAGGATATCCAATTCGTTAGTAAAAGAATTCAGGGAGATTCTTCTCGATTTTCACAGTCAACGAGACCAGCAGAAACTTTTTAACCAGGATTACCAGCTCGAAATTCTGGATAAATTTGGTGATCTGATACAGCAAAGAGAAAATTTTAAAAGTAAATTCAAAGATATCGAAATGAGCATAAAAGAACTTTCCAAACTGGAAAAGCAGGAAAATGAATTATCCGAAAAAATGAAGCTCTATGAATATCAGGTACAAGAGATCGAAGGAATGGGCTTTAAGGTCGGAGAAGATAATGCTCTCCAGTCAGAATTGATCATATTAAATAATGCGGAAGAGATTTTGGATCAGGCAAACAATATAGAACAGGTTATTTACGAACAGGAAGATTCTATTTATGATACAATTAATTCTTTCATAGGAAAACTGTCCGGGTTTGAGGAGAACGATCCTCATCTAAAAAAAGCAATATCTTCGCTTCACGATTCATTGGCAGACCTGGATGAATCTATCTCCGAAATAAGACAGGTTCAGAATACTATTACTATCGACAGTTCACGGCTCGAAGACGTTAAGAAAAGGCTTGATAACATAAATTCTATTTGTACAAAATACAAAAGAAACATAAAAGAGATGCTGGAATATTTAGAAAGAGTAAAGAAGGAAATTTCCAATTATTCTTCAGGAAAAGATAGAATAAAAAAACTGAGGAACAAATTAAATACTGATCTTTCTGAACTGCGATGTCTTGCAGATAAGCTTTCTGAAAAAAGAAAAAAAACAGCACTTAAATTTGAGAAGGAAATAGAAATTAATATAAAAAAATTAGCTATTCCGGATGCAAGAGTGCAGATAAGATTTGACAAAGTTCCTGTTAAAAAAGATTTTACAGTCATGTTGAATGGGCTGATAAACACCGGCAAAGATGAAATAGACATCTATTTCTCTGCCAACAAGGGTGTGAATTTGCAGCCTTTCAGGTTTGCCGCTTCCGGCGGTGAGCTTTCCAGGTTCCTTCTAACGATAAAGAAGATACTATCGGACAGGCTGGATAGCCGCACAATAGTATTCGACGAGATCGACTCCGGTATCGGGGGAAGAACTTCGGGACTTCTGGCAGAGTTCATTCATAGTATAGGAAAATTTCACCAGGTGATCTGCATCAGTCATCTTCCACAGATAGCATCATTTGCAGACAGGCATTTTGCTATTGTGAAAAGAAGTGGTGAAAACACTTCAGAGGTTTTGGTGAATGTTTTAAAAGAAAGTGAAAAAAGAGAAGAAATAGCACGAATGCTTTCCGGTTCTAAAACGGAATTAGCATTAAAACATGCTGATGAATTAATAAAAAAAGTAAAAGGAGAATAATTAATGTTCAGAT
Source organism: Candidatus Cloacimonadota bacterium (assembly GCA_030595905.1). Lineage (GTDB taxonomy): Bacteria > Cloacimonadota > Cloacimonadia > Cloacimonadales > TCS61 > JACNIV01. Next base: position 5,030 of record JAUVLE010000016.1, read on the forward strand.
TGAAAAGAGATACGAAATACATTTTGATAATTGTGGTTATAGTATTATCAGTATTTATGGGGTTGAGGAAATCAAACCTACAGCAAGCGTTTTCAAAGAAAAAGGTAACAGTTGATATTTCTTATGTAGAAAAACTGTTCGATGATTCGGCTAACGAACGAAAGATAAAGTTGATATATAATGTAAAAGATTTCGATAAGATCAAATCCATACTCTCTGGTATTCTTGAAGATGAAGATGTATATACAAAATTATTTGAAACCAAGGGTTCGTATTTTAATGTTGTTTTTGAATTTCCCAAAACGAAATATGAAGGAATAACGAAAAAACTACGGGAAATCGACGGACTGGAAGTCGAAAATATTCAATCGGCTTCTGCAGTACGATATAGTCCGAATATAGAGGCAAATCTTAAAAATAACGAACTTTCAAAGAAAAGAATTCAAGACCTTATGAATAGGACAAGTTCCCATGAAAGCATCAAGCATTTCAGTAGCCAGATAAGAAAAATACAGGCAACGATAGACAGCCTGAAAAATCAGAAAAAATTTCAGAGTCATAATTCGAATTATAGTATTGTAATAATCACAGCTATCAAGCATCTCGGCGATAACAGTATGATAAGAAACAGCATAAATGTGTTTGTGTTGACCACATTCATATCTTTGATCGCAATGATATGCGGTTTGATCGTATTTTATTATGTTACTATTATACTGGTAAAAGTTATGGAATTAATGGGAATTAAAACTGCAAGAGGTTCTTCCGGCTATGGATATAACTACGGGAGAAAATCATATAGCAGGCAGGTTAAAAGGGTATATAAAGACATTGAGGATAAAAAAGAAAATAATAAAGAAAATAATAAAGAAAAAGATAAATAAAATAGATCAATAAGTTCCGGAGGTATATATGGAAGCCTGGATGATTTGGGTAGGAATCGGGATAATATGCATGATAATCGAAATATTCACTCCCGGATTCTTGTTTATGAGTTTTGGTATAGGTGCCATTCTAACCGGAATATTAGAATCGATCTTCACGCTGCCGGTTTCCTTCCAGATACTTGTTTTTATCGTAATCACGTTCATAGTATTTATAAGTACGAGGAAGCTGAGTAAAAAAATCATATCCGCATCTTCCGAAGAAACTAATATTTACGCATTGAAAGGTAAATCCGCAACAGTTGTAAAAGATATTCCGGAAGACGGCAGGGGATATGTGAAAGTGGGTGGAGAAGAATGGTCTGCCGTTTCCAAAGATGGAAAGAAAATCGGAAAAGATAAAAAAGTGATCATTCAAAATGTAGAAGGAAACAAGTTGATAGTAACTATCAAAAAAGATGAAGAGGAGGAAACAGCATGACAGTTGTAATTATAATTCTGGCAATATTTGTGTTATTGCTGATCTCGAAAGGTTTGATAATTGTGAAACAGGCACAGGTCATCATTATAGAAAGGCTTGGAAAATATAACAGAACTATGGACAGCGGACTTCATATAATCTGGCCTGTAGTAGATAAATCGCGCCAGATAAACTGGCGTTATGTAAAAACAGATTTCAAAGGAAATAAATATGTTCAGATAAAATCTGAAACGAGGATCGACCTCCGTGAAACGGTATATGATTTCCCGCGCCAGAATGTGATAACTGCAGATAATGTTTCCATCGAGATAGATGCGCTTCTGTATTTCCAGATAACAGATCCGACTAAAGCTGTTTATGAAATATCGAACCTTCCCAATGCTATCGAGAAATTAACCCAGACCACTCTCCGTAATGTTATCGGCGAAATGGAACTGGATAAAACCTTAACTTCACGCGATACGATAAATAACAAGCTCCGTGATATCCTGGATGAAGCAACAGATAAATGGGGTGTGAAAGTAAACCGTGTTGAACTGCAGGACATCAATCCTCCGCAGGAAATTAAAACTGCAATGGAAAAACAGATGCGTGCAGAACGTGACCGGCGTGCAAAAATACTGGAAGCAGAAGGAGAAAAGAGATCTGCCATATTGGTTGCAGAAGGTGATAAAGAAGCAAAGATCGCCCGGGCAGAAGGTGAAGCAAAAGCAAAATACCTGGTTGCAGAAGCAGAATCAAGAGCAATTAAAAAGGTTGCCGAGGCTGTGGAAAAAACAGGAACAGATCCCGCACAATACCTACTGGCAGTTAAATATATAAAAGCATTTAATGAAATAGTTCAAAATGGAGATAAAACGGTGGTTGTTCCTTACGAAGCCTCTGCTATGCTGGGTTCCGTAAAAGCACTGGAAAAAATATTTAAAAGTTAATATTAAATTTATTTAATAAAAAAAGCAGGGAACAGGAAGTTCCCTGCAAGTTTTGTAAGGGAGTAAATTATGTCTGAGATTTATGCGATCTACGGAAGAGAGATTCTTGATTCACGCGGGAATCCAACAGTGGAAGTAGATGTTCAACTGGAAACGGGAGTTATCGGTAGAGCGGCCATACCCAGTGGTGCATCTACCGGTGAACATGAAGCAGTTGAACTGAGAGATGGTGATGATAACCGTTACCTCGGAAAGGGAGTTTTGAAAGCAGTTAAAAACGTTAATGAAATAATTGCTCCCGAATTAATTGGCATCGATGTATTGGAGCAGGCAGAATTGGATAGGATCATGCTGGAACTGGATGGTACTGCCAACAAACAGAAACTTGGAGCAAATGCTATTCTGGGAGTATCACTTGCTTGCGCAAGAGCTGCTGCAGATGAACTGGGAATGCCGCTTTACCGCTATATTGGCGGAACGAATGCACGCCTCCTTCCGGTTCCCATGGCAAATATTCTAAATGGTGGTCAACATGCAGATAACAACGTTGATTTGCAGGAATACATGATAATGCCGCTGGGTGCAAAAAGCTTCCGGCAGGCACTTCAGATGAATGCTGAAGTATTTCATTCATTAAAATCTTTCCTGAAAAAAGAAGGATATAACACGGCAGTTGGAGATGAAGGTGGATTTGCACCAAACCTGAAATCTAACGAAGAAGCCTTGAAGATAATCATAAAAGCGATAGAACTGGCAAATTACAGACCTGGAGAAGACATCTTTATTGCTCTCGATCCTGCATCCAGCGAATTCTTCAAGAATGGAAAATATCATCTTCAGGCAGAAAAGGCAGCACTTACTTCCGAAGAGATGGTAAGTTATTACGCTGATTTTGTAAAAAAATATCCGATAATTTCCATTGAGGACGGACTGGCAGAAGATGACTGGAAGGGCTGGAAGATAATGATGGAAAAGCTTGGAAAGAAAATACAGATAGTTGGCGACGACCTGTTCGTTACAAACGTGGAAAGACTCAAAAGGGGTATCGAAGAAGAAAGTGCAAATTCTATCCTGATAAAACTTAATCAGATAGGTTCACTTACCGAAACCTTGGATACGATCAACATGGCGAAAACTGCAGGCTTCACCACCGTGATCTCACATCGCAGCGGTGAGACCAGCGATACTTTTATTGCCGACCTAGCTGTTGCAGTAAATTCCGGACAGATAAAGACGGGTTCGATATGCCGCAGTGAACGTATTGCCAAATATAACCAGCTTTTGCGCATCGAAGAAGAGTTGGGAGATACAGCTCGTTTCATAGGAAAAGAAGTTTTTTATAATTTGAAATAAGATCTATTATGACCTTGCGCAAGCTTGAATATCTTGTCTCCAAGCCCCAGCTTGGAGACATCGTTGTTATCCGTTCCCAAACCGAGAGTTGGGGAACAAAAAATGAAGCCCCGGAGGTAGTATGAATAAAATATTTCTTTTCATCCTTCCAGTTATCATTCTTGCAGGATGTTCGACAGAAGGTGACATTAAAATAATAAATCGAACAGACCATTATCTCTATTTTACAATAGAAGGAAGCGATTACATCCTGGAGGGCTCTCCCACCTCCGATCCTTTCCAGACCATTTCATTTGATACGGGTAAGAAATTCCTCTTCTTTGGAGATTGTGAGGAAAAACTGGATATGCACATGGAAGGTGAAACCTTTATGATGCAGTTGGCAGATAATTATGGGAATCCCGTAGGTGAGTATTACACAGAAACAACCCTTAATGTAAAAGCAGATGAAACTCTGAAAATATTTTGCGATCCCACGCATGCAGGCGTTAAACTTGTTAATAATTCACAGTTCAGTGTTTATGAATTTTCCTATTTTACGGATGATAATGATTCACTTATTATCTTAAATGATTATCAGCCTGTTTTACCGGGTGATTCTATCTGGAGCAGGTTGAAAGCAACCACAGCCTACGACTCTATTATTTATTCTTTTGTGATAGAATATGAGAACGGCATTTTTGACAGTAGTTATGTAAATATAGATGATCTTGTTGTGGATGAACAACTCAGGATAGAACTGGAATAGAATTAAAACCTTGAAAAAGTTTACAAACAGAGAGATTCTCTCAAATAGACTTTTTCAACGGTTTTACTGTCATTTCCGAGTGTTGTGTCCGGATTTTTTAAATCGTCTCTCGTTATTTGACGAAATCGGGAATTCATTACTTCACCTCACCCGGTCAGCAAGCTGACCACCCTCTACCGAACGGAGAGGGTTTTATTTGTACAAGAATCCTCTACTTTTCTCCCTTTATCAAAAGGAGAGCATAAGATGCCATAGAAAGAGGTTGCTGTTCGTCATTCCCGATGGTGATCGGAAATCCATAAAACCTATAACCCTGAAAATGTTAAGTAGGAAGCCATTTTGAAAGAAACATTTTAGAGTATATAAAAGTCATCTTAATAAGTAGAAAAGGAATTATGAAAAGTAAGAATTATAAAAAAATAATTAATAGCTATATTCAGTCCATTTATTCAATTTTTTTGCATCATAAATTCCCATCTTTTATTTACTTTTTTTAAACTTCCTGGAAGTAATAAATAATATTCACAATATGTAGTCGATTTAATTTTCAATAAGTTAGAAACTTATCATGTGGGACTATGAATATTTTTCTTGACGATATTAATGTATATTTATTAGTTGACCAGTGTTCAGTCAGTGAACGTTGGAAGGTTAGAAAATAATGGAGGTAAATAATGAATAAAAGAGAAAAGCAGAAAGAGGAGACAGTCGCCGATATTCTTCGGGTTGCAAAAGAACTCTTTCATGAACAGGGATATGAAAAGACTACTATTCATAATATTGCCGAACGCTGTGGTCTCTCCAAGGGAGCTCTTTACCATCACTTCAAATCCAAGGAGGAAGTGCTCGAAAGAATATGTTACCGCCATTATGTCTATCTAAAGGAGATATTCCTTCCTATTATAAATGATACTGAACCATCAATGCTGGAGAAGCTGCGGCAGATTATGACCATAGCTCGGAATTCTCAGATGAATACTGCCTCTGCCTCTTTTTCGAAGGGGAAATCCCAGAAATCCAGTGGCATTGAAAATGCGGCATTAGGAAAACTTCTAGATAGTTACAGTGAAAAGGTCTATATTGATATTTTCGCTCCACTCCTTGATGAAGGAAGAGAAAAAGCAGAATGTACATTCCCTGGTTCTGCAGAGGTTATGGCCGTCTTTATTCATCACCTTGATACTGGAATGAGTGAGCAGCTCAACCGTATCCTATCTGACGAAGATCGCACCTCATCGGAGGAACGTATCAGAGACGTGATAGAAGGATTTACTTTTGCTCTGGCACAACTGCTGAATATCGATAAATATACAATTGCCGACATCACACTAGCGGATAAGATGTTGGAAGAGTATCTAAAGATACTAAAAAAATAAGAAATAGAAAAAAAAAAAATAGTAGGAGAAAAATGTATTATGAAAAAAGGTTTATTGATATCGTTGATATTTGTATTTTTATTAACGATACCCCTAATTGCCCAAAACGAAAATGACGGAACTCATTATATTCCGTTACTGAAGTATGACTTCCTATCTTTAGATTCGCAGAATATCCACTCCCCCGGTGCTGGTTTGGTAATTCAAAGTGATGAGGTATTATTTGTAGGACTTTATACGCGACATTCATTTAAGGAACCACTCTTGTTTAATTATCCAGAGGTATATCATTCCATTGATATTCTTTATGACGCTCAGAAAAATCGGCATCAATACTTGGGAATCTTCAAAAGTGAATCAGATCAGCCTGTGTATGGCGGATTAAAAACTTTCCAAACCGCCGTGGCATATGGTTATGAACTGATTCACCGCCAGAACTATTCTCTTGTACTCGGTGGCGGCTTGGCGGTAAGCGATTTTGGGATTGAGCTTTCCAACGGCAAACCCTGGCCGCTTATACCGGTTCCTCTTATTCGTATGAAATACAGTTCCAAGCGTATCGAAACCAAGTTTGAATTTTTAACAACCCCTAATATTGATCTTACGATTGGTCCCCAAAGTCAATTCCGCTTTATCGGAGAATGCAGAATGGATCAGTTTCGAGATATACGCGACCTGATCTTTGAATGCTCTCTGGCTTATCGATTTTTTCCTGTAGACCATCCGATGGGTGATTTTGCCGGAATATCGGTGGGTGTAAAAAATGACAATTACGGGGCATTCGATCTTGGTGATTATGAGGTAGTCTATCTTGAGAAAGACGAATCTATAGAAATACATTATAATGCTGTATTCGGGACAATCGATTTCACGCTGCTGAAAATAACAGGTGGTTATGCTTTTAATGGAAGAGAGTTATACCGTGAAGTGGATACAAGAGATATTGGTGAAGGGTACTTTTTGTCTATAGAATGCATGTATCAATTTTAGGAAAGGATAATGAAAATCATGAACAAAATCGAATATATCATACGTAAAATTGGAAGAAAACCGATGCTACGTCAAATAGCAATAATCGCACCTATTCTGGTTTCTTTTATTATTATGACGATAAGCTGCGATCACAAATCCGCAAACCTGTTGACGTTGAAAGCACGATTTCAGTCGGAACTCGATATGCTTCATTATCAATACAAATTTCCGGGTGCAACTGCCGCCTACATTTTGCCCGATGGAACGATCGAGGTTATTGCATCCGGTCTGGCCGATGTTGAATTAGAGATTCCAATGACACCGCAATCGCGCATGCTTGCAGCGAGTATCGGCAAAACCTTTGTGGGAGCGACTGTTGTCGCTCTTGCACAGGAAGGTGTATTGAATCTCGACGATCCAATATCGAAATGGCTTGGTGATCGACCGTGGTTTTCACATCTGCCTAATCACAATATGATCACGCTGCGCCAGCTTCTTACCCACAGTTCCGGTATAGCAAATCATGTTGATATGGAACCCTTTATACATGCGTTTAGCGAAAACTGGCACTCCACTACCAATCCCTTTCCGCCGGAATCACTGATTGCGTTTGTGCTGGATCAACCGCCCTTGTTCAAAGCAGGCGAAGGCTGGCACTATAGTGATACAGGATACATTCTCGTTGGACTAATTATCGAAGCAGTCACGGGGCACAGTTACTACGAAGAGGTCAATCGGCGATTTCTCAAGCCTTTAAATCTTACATTAACCACGCCATCTGATCGTCTTGAACTGCCCGGTCTTGCCGCAGGTTATATGTCACCGGACAATGCTTTTGTTTTGCCACCAAAAACAACACTTCGTCCCGGCGTTATGGCTTGGCATCCAGGGCTGGAATGGACCGGCGGCGGATTGGTCAGCAACCCGAAAGATCTGGTAATTTGGGCAAAAGCACTCTACGAAGGTCATGCAGTAAAGGGCAACTATCTGAAGGATCTTCTGCAGTCGGTACCGATCAGCGAAGATGATTCCAACACGCGATATGGTATTGCGGTTGCCATCCATGAAAATGACTCACTTGAAACAACATACGGTCACAGTGGTTGGATACCGGGTTACTGTTCCAGCCTTCGCTACTATCCCAGATATGGTGTAGCTGTCGCTTTCCAGATCAACACAGATATTGGAATTGTTGATGGCTCCACACAACTTTTTAGGGATATGGAGAATAATCTGGCAAAAGTTGTTATTAAACAAGAAAATAGAAGAATAAAAAATAATCATTAAAAAATGGAGGAAAAAATGATTACTAATTACAAGTACAAACCCACAGTTTATTTTATAATGGCATTTGCAATCACGTGGATAAACGGAGTTTTTCTTGCGGTGCAGAGCCATCAGGGTGATAAAAATATCATCAATTTACTACTGGCTTATATGGGACCATACATTGCAGCTTTGATCATGATGTTTGTTTTCGGTGATAAAGCTTTCAGGGCTGATTTTAGGAAAAGAATCTATAATCTAAGATTAATCAAGAAAAACTACATACCATTTGCTTTATTCTTTTTACCTATAGCCATGGTTATCTCAATACTTATATCTATAGCGTTTGGTCAGCCAATAGAACAATTACAATTTGCCGAAGAGTTTAAAATCTTTAGTGGTGAAGTAATTTTGAGTATGATCATATTGGTTCTGGTGCCATTTCTTGAAGAACTGGGATGGAGAGGTTATGGTGTCGATAGTCTGGCAAGTAAATTCAACCTGTTTAAAACAAGTTTGATTTTTGGTGTTCTTTGGGGTGTTTGGCACTTACCGGTTTTCTTTATTAAAAATTCATACCAGATTTCCCTTTGGGAGCAGCATCCCCTATTCGCAGTTAACTTTTTTGTAGGAATAATTCCATTGGCCATTATCATGAATTATTTGTATTATAAGAATAGACGAAGTATTTTTCTTCTTGCTCTATTTCATATTCTCGTAAACTATTCATCGGAAATATTTGAAGCCAACCAGATAAGTAAGTGTATATTTACTCTTTTGTTAGGTGTAGTTGCAGTGATTATCGTTATACGAAATAAAAGTTTCTTTTTCCGGGATAAAATGATTGAAGTATAGTAATGAGCAATATCCGAATTAGAAAAATAATTATCGTAATTGTCGCTCTCAGTGGCACTATCATTAATGCCATATACGACATCGGTCTTCTGAGAGCGTTTTTTGATCTTCAATACAACAATACGCTCATCGTGTCGCACTATACAGTTTCAGAAATGTTTAACAACCAAAAAAAGGAGTCTAATTTATTAGACTCCTTTTTATATCCTGTTTGAAATTTAATCTTCTATTACTTCCACATTGGCACGCGGTATGGTTAATTTTTCGCCGTTTTCCAGTTCTGCTTCCAATATTCGAACCATAGTTTCCGATTCTACACTCGTAAGTTTTTCGGGAAGTCCAGTAACTTTTCCGATCAAACCGAAATTAGGCTGGCGGATAACGCGGATTGTCGTTCCAATTTCCAGTGTGGACATCCTGGCTTCAGGTTCTGTTAGCTCTTCTTCTTTGAATTTGATAGGAATAATTATTTCCGGTCTCATCACGCCGGCACGAATCTGTGTAAATCCGTGGATAGAAGCTTTATGTCCATTGAACGTTTTAAGCAGTTCATACGTTTTCTTTGCCATTTTTATCTTTCCAAAACCCTCGGTAACAACTATCGTTAACCCGATGTTTTCGTGACCTGTAATTGCAACGCCGATATCATATCCCAGAAGTTTTTTAAGGTCTCTATCGTCGATACCGCCGGAAATAATGCCTGCAACACCAACTTTCTGAGCTTTCTTAACAACATCGTAAGGGATCATCGAACCGCAAACGATCACTTTTCCTTTGCAGGAATCATCTACGCTTTTTGCATCGATAATATCTTCTCCCGAAGCAGCCAGAACTTTGATCTCACCGGTTGTTTCTCCACCGATCCCGAAAATGCCCTGGATATAAGCGGATTTATTTTCTATGATCACGCCTTCATTTTCTACCACATCTACTACCACGCCGTCTATAAATGCTTTTACCTGGACAGGTATTCTGGGTTCACGCAGAAGTAGTTGCCCGGTTACACTGGAAATATTTTCAACTTCGCCATCGAGAGGAGATTTTATAGTAGTTTTAAATAATCCCAGGAATCCTTTTGTTTCAGCAATAACGTCACCTTTTTTTAGTTGATCACCTGCTTTTATACGGAGATATTCATTCACTATATCGACGGGAACACCAAGCTTGTTTGCAAGGTTGAACGGAACTACATTTCCCGGAAGAAGTGTTTCCGCCACGAAATCTTCTGCTTTTACTTTATCACCTTTTTTTACGAGTACCTTTCCTTTAAGTGGAAGTATCCGATCTTTTTTTAAAACTATACTGTCGGTTACCGTTAAACCCGGGGAATATGCTTGAGCCATTTAACCTCCTAAAAAATAACTTATTTTCATTTTGTGTTTTCTATGCCTTTTAGCGGCTATTTCAATATCTCTTCGGGATATGCCTTCAATTCTTTCATCCACTTCTTGAGAAGAGGAACACGTTCGGAAGCATCGACCGGAAGAACGAAGGGGCGTCTTCCGCGAGTATCCAGAATTATTCCTGTCACGCCTCCGTGAAGTTCCGTTTGAATTTCCTGTCCTTTTCCTTCGCCGATGTCCAGTCCTCTTCCCGGTTTCAGGGTTGCTTTTGCTGTTTCTCCAACGCCGCAGGGAAGAAGTCTTATCTCTCCAAACTTGATATTTTCTTCAAATACTTCACCGTTTGGCAGCTCTATCTTTGCAGAAAGAGCAACTTTATCCGGCTTCATTTTTCCTACCGAAGCTACACAGGTTCCCAGGTAGATCAGACAGTCCTTATCAAAAACTTCGGTTGCTGCTTTTTCGTCGATCTCTGCCAGAACGCCAAGTTGCGGCATCATAAAGATGCTGTCCACGGCAAGCCGTGTTATTCCTTCCGGCTGGAAGGAATCTATTAACATCATTGCAGATTGATTTCTACGAGGTGCATGAGACATTACGCCGCCCGAGCCAACGAGAAGATTAAGGGTCATCATATTAACTACGGTTGCACCGGAAGTAGATTGAGAGAATGCTTCCGATATCTCACGCTGCTTCTGAGCGCCCTTCAAACCTACAGCAAATTCTTTATGCTGGATAAATGCGTATTTCAGTGCTTCCTTGGCAATAGCCTGTTCGAGTACCAGTTCTTCTAATTGCTGGGGAATAGTTGTTGGGCGGATCATTTTATTTTTGATCATATTTCTCAAACCGGATTCATCTATATCAAATGGAACCCAACGCAAAATATTTTCCAGACCGGCAGTTGCCAGAACGTTTGAAATACTGTAACTCATGCCCAGATTGGCACTTACTGTTCGGTTGAATACTTTATCTTTTGTGAAAACAGAAAAAACATCGGTGGTAGCACCACCAATATCCACTCCCAGAACCTCTATATCATTTACTTTTGCAATTGTCTGCATGATATTTCCAACAGCAGCGGGAGTAGGCATGATAGGGATATTAACAAGTTTGCCGTCTTTTGGACCTTTAACCCAACCCATCAGTTTATTATATCCCGGAGCCTGAGCCATCACATGTTCCATAAAAAGGTCGTGGATCTTATCACGAGCAGGTCCCAGGTTTTCGCTTTCCAGTTTCGGACGCAGATTATCGGTTATTATCAAGTCGGTTTTTTCTTTTAGTATATCGTTGATGATATCCCGGGCAGATGTATTTCCTGCATAGATAATCGGCAGTTTATAGCTTGAGCCAAGACGTGGTTTGGGGTCCGCAGCGCCGACCAGTTCTGCCATTTCGGCAACATGCTTTGTAGTCCCGCCATCCACACCGCCAGCCATTAAAATCATATCGGGACGAAGCTGACGTATTCTTTCTATTTTTTCATAATTTGCCCGTTTATCATTGCTGGCGATCAAGTCCATCACGATAGCTCCGGCACCGAGTGCAGCACGTTCTGCGCTTTCACCGGTCATTTTGGCAACTACACCTGTTACCATCATCTGCAAACCACCGCCGGCACTACTGGTGGAAACATAAGCATCGACTCCCTCTCCCTCTTTTTCGGAAATCCACACAGTACCGTCTTTTATAAATTGTATGCTGTCATCGTTGTATTTGAGACGGGCAAGTTCTACCAGTTCGGTAACTGCATTGATTACGCCTCTTGTAACATCGTTTAATGGTTTTTCCACAGTTGTGGGAGCTTCACCACGAACTGTCTGGCGGTATTCTCCATCGATATATTCTATAAGAATGGATTTTGTGGTTGTACTTCCGCAGTCAGTTGCGATGATCTTATTTAATTTTTGTGACATATCTCCTCCGATTATCTCTTGAACATCTTCTTGAAGAAATTCTTAAATTTATTTATTTTTCTCTTTCTTAATATCTTATTTTTCCGGCGTTCTTCCCGATACATTTCTTCATCGATTTCATCGATACGCTTTATCAGAAGTTTCACATATTCTTCTTTTTCCAAAAGAACGGCAAATTCCTGATATTCGGTAGCATTAAAAACAACTTCGGCAAAAGGTGCGAGAAAGTAAAGCAACTGGCTTCCTATCCGGCTGAGAGGGCGAAGTGATTCAAAAGTCATAATTGCAGGAGCAGCCATTCTTTTCCTTACAATGAATTTTGATATTTTCTCTATTCTCTCGATAGCTTTTTCTCGACTGATTTCAACTATCATTTTTCACCTTGAGCCATTTCGGCAAACTCCACAAAAATTTCAGGTAAAATCTTTTAAGCCCTTGCTATTGTCAAGACATAGATTTTGTTAACTCCGTTGTTTCTGAGAAGGTTGCTCGCAGAGTTAATGGTCGCTCCTGTGGTGAATACATCATCGACTATCAGGATATTCTTGTTTTTCACATCGAATTTTGGATTTAATTTGAAAGCATCCGAAACGTTTACCCGTCTTTGTTTTTTGGTTAGCTTTGTTTGTGTTTCGGTAAATTTCTTTCTTAATATCAAGTTTGGAATGTGTTTCCATTTCATCTGATCGGCAATTTCCCTGGTCAGGTATTCGGATTGATTAAAACCGCGTGATCGTTTTTTTACTTTATGAAGAGGAATAGGTGTGATTATGTCCACATGCTCGAACGGTTGAAATCTATTTAGATATTCTTCTGTTAATTTTCCCAGGTATTGGGAAACCTTTTTCATTTCATTGTACTTGAATTCGTGGATAAGGTTTTGAATTATTTTATTAAAATGAAATACGGATCGAGCTTTATCAAAATAAATTTCACCGGACTTACAAATATGGCATATTCCATTTTCCTTGATAGAGCCGCAAACCTCACAAACGTCTGACAGGAACTCGAGTGATCCTTTACATTCTTTGCAGAGGATTTGTTCGTTGTTTTCCAGCCTTGAATAACACCCGATGCAGGTTTTTGGAAAAATTAATTCTATAAATGAAGAAAAAATGCTCATATTTTTTCTTTAACCTCTTCTTCCTTTTGACCGGATTTTTTAGGTTTCACAGCAAAACCAAGCTGAAAAAGGTAAGGCTCTTCCGGAGACCAGGTCATTAATGCCCAGGCATAAAGCGTACGAAGTTTTCTTGAATCTTCTTTAAACAATTCGACTTGTTTCTCTACTTCTGTTTTATCTTCAGATTTTATTTTTGTTTTCTTAAATATATTCATGGAAGTCTGAAGCAACGAATTAAGTTTTATTATAAAGTCTTCCGGCAGAACATCAGGATCTTCTCTTTCTATCATTCGACCGTTTGCTCTAATTAATTTTTCAACAGCTTTGATCTTTTCTGTTCGGTTACGTGGAAATTTTCCGTCTATTCCATAAGATTTTAATTTACTATTATTTTGGGAGAATTTACTTAATAAAAGTCTTTTACATCTCAGGTAATATTTAAATGTTTTTTCTTCCGCTTCTTTTAATTCTTCATAAAAAATATTTGCTTTTCCCTTATTTTCTTTTACTGCTTCAATTGCTTTCTGCCATTTCTCGGAAGCACAAAGTCCCCACCCGACCAATGACTTTGGGATCGATAACGGCATCGACCAATATTCGATGTAATTTTTCATTATTTCCAAACGGGATGCTCGGAGAGAATAGCTGTCATTTGTAAAATAATTATCCTTAAAGATCGGCATAATACGCTCCAAATTCAGTTAGCTGTTCTTGCTTAACACGCCTTCTATTTCTATAGATACAATTCAGGATTTTTTTTAAGAGATCAGCTATTGTACGTCAAGAAGTTTATTTTTGAACCCAAAGAACAAGACGCTGTATTTACTTTGAATATAATGATATAAGTTAGATCAGGGAAGCACTCGGCGATGGTTATCAATTAAGAAAACCAAAAACTATCAACAAAACCAATACGATGATCTTAAGTTTAGTTCAACAATAAGAATTACTTTTTTTTGAGGGCAAAAACCATCGATCGGATTATTCCGTAAAGCACGTAGATCAATACCCAGATGAGGAAGACGAAATACCAGAATTTCAGTGCTGCAATGATGCTGAAAATTGCGAGCAGGATAAAGAATTTTGCTTCCTTAGAAAGCTTCTTTCTCTTTTCGATGGGAAGATATTCTATCCTGCTTATCATAAGCAATGAAGAAATAAAAGTTATCAAAAGCAAAATTTCGGCAGAACCTGTTTGTTCCAGCAAATAGAAATTGAAGACAAGGTATGAAGATATCAAACCGGCAGCAGCAGGAATGGGTAGGCCGATAAATGAATGTTTTTTTGTAGTATCGTCATTTTTCAGTGTGAAACGGACCAAACGATATCCTCCGGCAAAAACATAAAAAACAGAAATTATAATTCCGAGATAATGAATTTGGTATAATAATGATCTATAAGCAAGGAAACCGGGAACGATGCCGAAAGCAAAAAAATCGGAGAGCGTATCGAACGTAGCTCCGAACTTGCTTTGTGCATTTAAAAGCCGTGCAAGTTTTCCATCCAGTCCGTCGCACAACATAGAGATAGCAATAAGCCAGGCAGAGAGAACAAAGTTATCTTCAAATATAAACTGCAAAGCAAAAAGCCCGGAAACCAGACTTAAAGCAGTAAATAAATTTGGAATTAATATTTTAAACTTTTCGAGTTTTGATGCCAATTATCGTTTCTCCTGCTTCGATTTTTTGTCCTATCTTCACTTCAATATCAAATTCATCCGGGACTTCATAAATACATTCTGCATTCGATGGAACAACTCCGATCAATTTTCCCTGTAGTGTTGCATTTCTTTCAAACCAATATATTCTTGACGAGGTTATATTTATTTCTTTTCCGCTTGCAGCACACCGAATATCGGCAGGCTGGAATAAACTTTTTTTTATTGTGATCTTTCTGTCTTTTATCTCGGATACTTTTCCGAATATAGGAGCAAGGACATCATCATTTTCAGTTTGCGGGGGAACAGTTTTTTTCACATGGAATATCATCATGATAAAAAAGTAAGCGATCAATCCGGCTATGGAAAAATATTTCACAAAATCTATCCGGAAAATATAATATACTCCAAAGCTGATAATGATAATTAGAATAGGGAACATCAATGCTCTGTATTTTATGTTCTGGAGTTTGATAAGATATTCCGTCGGATTATATTTTTCTATCATAGATCAGATTCCCACTTTCCCGAAAATATGATCAACATTTTGCAAATATCTTTCATAAGAAAAGAATTCTTCGATCTCCTCGTCCGAAAAAAATTCCCTGATGTCATTATCGAGCATAATTATTTCTTTAAAAGGCTGTTTAGTTTCCCAGCATTCCATTGCATTTCGTTGAACAATGTTATAGGCGAATTCTCGCGAAGTACCTTTCTTTGCCAGTTCCAGCAGGATAACCTGTGAAAAGATCAACCCGTTCGTAAGCTCCAGATTTTTCATCATATTATCGGGATACACAAGCAGGTTTTCGATGAGCAGGATCATTTTATTCAGCATATAATTTATCAGGATCGTAGAATCCGGCAGGATGATCCTTTCCACGGAAGAATGACTGATATCCCGTTCATGCCACAGCGAATTATTCTGCATGGCTGCCATTGCGTTACTTCGTAAAAGACGGGAAAGTCCGCACATCTGTTCGGTGACTATCGGGTTACGTTTATGCGGCATTGCAGAAGAACCTTTTTGTCCTTTAGAAAAATTCTCTTCAACTTCCAATACTTCCGTTCTTTGAAGATGTCGTATCTCCAGAGCGATCTTTTCTATTGTCGATCCGATAATAGCAATTGTATTCATAAATTGTGATATTCTGTCACGTTGGATAATTTGTGTGGAAATATTAACAGGTTTAATATCCAGGTATTGACAGGCGATTTCTTCGATCCGGGGAGAAAGATGAGCATAATTCCCCACAGCACCGGATATCTGTCCTATGGAAACGGTTTCTATGGAATCTTCCATCCGTTTTATATTTCGTTGCATTTCGTCGAACCAGAGAGCGAACTTCAATCCGAAACTTGTAGGCTCTGCATGAATTCCGTGCGATCTTCCAACACATAAAGTATGTTTGTATTCACGGGCTTTGATCTTTAATATTTCAGAGAATTTCTCAATATCTCGCAGGATCAATTCACCAGCTTGTTTCAATTGCATAGAAGTAGCTGTATCGAGTACATCGGAAGAGGTCATTCCCAGGTGGATCCATCGGGAGGATGGTCCCACATATTCGGCGATATTCGTAAGAAAAGCTATTACATCGTGTTTGGTCGTAGCTTCGATCTCGGCAATTCGCTCGACATCAAAATCAGCTTTTTCATCTATATTTTTCAGGTCTTCATCGGGAATTATTCCAAGTTCGTTCATAGCTTTACAGGCAGCAATTTCCACATCCAGCATACACTGGAAGCGGTTTTGCAATTCCCAAATTTTTGACATCTCTTCACGAGTATATCTTTTTATCATGATAACCTCTCTAAATAATTCACGGGGAAAGCCATGCTGAATTAATCCAGTTTTTGTATTCTTATGTTTTCGTGTGTTATTTTGTCAATTTGAATATTTGCTATTTCTTTATTATTATGTTCAATGTATATAAATTCTAATTCATCATTATATTGGAAATATATCTGCATCTGCGGAAAAACGATTTTTCGGATTTCCATCTTTTTGGAAAAAAACACCTCCGAATCTTCGATAACCAATGATCCGTTTTTTACTATCTGATCTTTTTCAGCATATATTTTTTCAAGATCAAAGATAATGGAAATATTCTCGAACATAAGATCGTCTGTTTTGATAAAAACAAATTCCTGCGGCATTCTAAGAACAAACACGGAATCCATATAAACAGAAATAAATGGTGAAGGTTTCAAACCCATAATGCCGGAATCAAAAATGTCTATGCGGAAAGCCTCTGTATTCTTTCTGATGATTATGTTTTTCCTGAAAGCAAAGCTTTTATAATTAGCTTCGATTATACCTTCTATCCGGAATTCTTCCCAGCTTTTAAGATGCTTGAAAAACAGTTTCTCTTGCTGCAGACTATCCGGTTTGGACATAATTGAACAACTTGTTAAAATGGAAATAAAAGTTAGAAAAAAAATCAGTTTTTTCATAACACAAAAATTCATTTTTTCTTTAGAATAATTATCAGGGCAATGATGCTTCCTACTGCCATTATCGAACATAATATCTGTCCCATCGTCATAAATCCGATCAGGTAGCCAAGATGAGCATCCGGTTCCCGCACAAATTCAATAAGAAACCTGAATAAACCATAAAGACCGATCCAGCTCCAGAAAACAATACCGGGTTTCTTAACTTTTCTGAATAAAAAATATGTGATCAAGAACAAAAGTATTCCTTCCATGAATGCTTCGTAAAGCTGAGAAGGATGACGGGGTTTCGTATAATCGCTTAATTCTCCCAGATGATCATAAATTGGAAATTTCATTCCCCACGGTTTATCTGTAATCCTTCCATAAAGTTCGGCATTTATGAAATTTCCTATCCTGCCGAAGAATAATCCAATAGAAACCAGCGGCATTATCGGGTCTGCCAGTTTATAAAAGTTGTAATTATATTTTCTGCCGAAAAGGTAACCAAATAAAATTACTGCTAAGGCTCCACCATGAAAAGACATTCCACCCTGCCAGACGACGAAAATTTGAAGCGGGTGATGAAGGTAGAAGGTAAGATTATAAAAGATGACATAGCCGAGTCTTCCGCCGATAATGACTCCCAGCATCAAATTAAAAAGCAGGCTTTCGTATTCATCTTTTTTTAGTTTGATGTTTTTATGAGCATAATTCTTTCTTAAGAAAATGTAGGCAATAAGAAATCCAACGATATAAAAAAGTCCATACCATCGAATTTCCAATGTTCCTATTTTCAGGATCGTGGGATCGATAACGGGAAATTTGAGCACTATTTTTTCCTTTGGTTATACAAAGAGATACAGATTATTTTCCTAATTCTTTAAGTTTGTTAGATAATATTTCTACAAGTTCTTCAGAAGGAAGTTCGTATTTTTCTCCATTTTTTTTCAGGTCGGGAGAAAATATCTTTATAACTTGAGATGCATC
>JAUVLE010000149.1 GCA_030595905.1 Candidatus Cloacimonadota bacterium
AGAGAATTTGTTGATTTGAAGATTTGTTGATTTGGAGATTTGGGAAAGTTTTCACTTTTTGTCCTTTGATATTATAGATATCAAGTGTCACAAAATCGGAATTTTGTGTTACAGAAAATGAGATAGTTGTTTCCGGATTGAATGGATTGGGATAGTTTCCGTAAAGTTTAGTTATGGAAGGAGCTGACGATACCTCATCAGCAAATACATCGGGATCGAATGGTGGAAAGACAATATAGTCAATCCAGCCACAATCATCACCACCGATCGTGTAAGTATCTTTAACATATTTCCATTCAAAAATGTGCAAGCCGACGCTTACCGGATAGATCTCTTCGCTCCAATCATCTTCCCCGCTCCACTGTTCTTGCAGAGTACTATCGATGTAGAATCGCAGGAAATCATAAGTCGCTTCGGATGATACTTTTTTCCAGAAACTGATATTACCGGCTGCTGTAACATCGAGTTCGATTTTTAATGTTGAATGGCTGTTATTTCCAATATTACCGGATTTTGCGCAATATATACCTTCGTAAGAATTGGAATCGATTACCCAATCTGCTGCACCGGCAAATTCCCAGTTATAACTGGAAAAATCTCCTGTTTCAAAATCTTCGATACAGAGTCCAACGATTAGAGAAAAACTATCTGAAATATAATAATCATTATCAGCGGTCAGTTCAAAATCAAAATCTATGATATGCCCGAGAGGGGTTTCCTCTGAGACAACCAAGCTGCAAAATGCATAGCTTCCACTTGAATTTGCATTTAAGGAATCGATTACCAGTGGTAACATTGTGATAGAAATATACGGATCGGTCGATAATACGCCGGAAATTAAATTATAAGCATCTGCCCCACCTGCATTATTAAGCTCGATAATAAGTTCGGCTTCTTCTCCCGGATCCAGAACACCATTCTCGCCATCCTGCACGATCACATTTTCCAATGTAATGACAGGAGCATATCCAATAAAATCAATATTTTGTTCCCATTCTCCTTCATCGGCTGTTATGATAATTAGAATTGTAATAGGATGTTCATCAGGTATTTCATTATCCACATCAAAATCGAAGGCATCGATCAAATTAACTATTCCACCACTCGGGATGGTTCCGACATTTTCGGTATTATCGTTAATCTCAATGAATTCATCTGATGAAATAATTTCCACTACAGCATTATGAATATCACCAACTCCGCCTACATCTTCCAGGATAAGACTTAGAACTGCATTCTCTCCGAATTCGACAACATCATCATTGCCGGAAATAACAGAATGATCAGAAACGATCACAAAATATCCTGATGGGATTACCTGGATCGGATAAATAACCGGAGGTCGATTATAACCGCTGATGATCAGTTCAGCATCACCCGGTACAACAGAAACAGCATCAAACATAATTTCCGCATTTCCTGAAGTGTTTGTTGTTTCGGTTCCGATCATCTCTCCATCCTGCATTAATGTGCATTGCATATCTTCAACCGGACTTCCCTCGCTTTCTACATATACAGAATATGTAGATGTTCCCAGAAAAATTACAGAATTATGAGTTACATCTATTTCGATGGGTTCATCTGTCCAGATGGAAAGTGCGGGATCTCCCAAAACATTGCAATCATAGAAACACCAGCGCAGAGCACCTTCTTCCCACTGTCCCGTTGCTGTAACCCATGGTGAAGTATCTATCTTAGATTCCAGATGAGTAGTGCCGATCCTTCCGGTTTTATCATTGTATAAGGCATCCGTGAATTCACGGTGAAGATGTTCGGAAGGTCCTTCCGTCTGCCCTTCGTTGAACCATCCGTAACGGGAATTCCCCACAAAAGCTGCAGCAAAATTATCAATTTTGACCATATGTTCTGCAATGCAGTCACCGGAATCGAAACCACCACTCATACAACCATGAGTATAAACGAATGTGAAATTATGATCGATACCATTGACCAATGAGAAATTTGTATTTGTAATATCGGAAGAACTCATCCGCATACAATAATTCGTACCGGCGTGCCCTGAATGATGAATGAATGAGTGTCCCAGATTGATCTCGTCGATCAGTTGGTAGGCTGACCAGGTTCCCATATCCCGATCATACATGGTTGTGATATTATGGTCATCTGGAATTCCGGTAGTTTCATATCCATTATCATCATGATAGCCGATAAGCAGATCAAGATAATCGCCGCCCCAGGTTAACGGATCCGACCATAAATGCTCACCGGCAAGCAGCGGATCACGCAATTCCCCTGTAACCGGAGTATCCTGATAAGATATTGTTTTATTAAGCATAATATTTAATTCGGAAAGATTACTGAAAGACATCCTTCCCACAGAAACATCGGGCAGGAGGTCATCTTCTCCGATCTCACCCCAGAGGTTATCACCATCATCATTCCAGGTGCCGTCCAGGGCAGAATAATACAGATCGGAAGGAATGTCATCATCTTCGTAACCATTTCCGGAATCTACATAACAATAAAAACCACGGTATGGAACGTGCTCCACATCTCCAGCTAATACAACTTGTTCAATGCCGCTATCCTGGTATTCCTGGATAATGTAATTTCTTATCTTTTCGGGGGAATCCTGCCCGGTAACATTGGCATTAATATATTCTATTGTTACGATTTCCGCAGGCAGCCCTCTCATCAAATATAGATCGATATAAGATTGGAATTCATTTTCAAATTGAGAAGGAGTGATTATCAGTATTTTATATTCATCATCACGGGAATTCCTATTTGGATACAATGAAATATTCCGGTTATTTTGAGCGAATCCGGAAACTTTTTCCACAACACTTCGGGAAGTTCTAAGATTATCCAAAGCTTTAATGGCTTCCAGTGAAGATTCGGTTACAATCTTTATTTCCACTTCTTTAAAATATGTAATTTCCCCGCTGGAAGGAATATATTGCATAGGGGTAAAAGTGCAAAGTGCAAATCCAAAACCATTCATATACTGAGTGGTAAGGTGTCCTGTAAGTTTGGCAGGATATTGTTCTTCCGATGAATAGATATTTTCTTTCTTTTGGAATTTACCGGAGTTTCCTTTCGAGATTGGTCTTGATTGCTGCTGCGGATAAATATTAAAAGAGCCCGGGATAGTTGTTTCATCTTTCCCGATAATCTGAATGCTTACAGCTTCTTGACCTGGTGGAAGTAATATCGATACGGAATGATACGGCAATACCGGCTCACCCACCTTGCCTGTTAATAAGGTGTTATCAAAATTAATTACCTGAAATCCATCTTTATTAGAAATTTCGTAGTTATCAAAAAAGTAGGTCTGTTCAATGATATCCGCATAAAGACAGAATGAAATAACCATTAAGAAAATACAGAATATTTTTTTCATTTATTCCTCACTAAAATTTTTATGATATTATAATGCAACTTTCAAACCAAAAGAAAAAACATTATATTGATAGGCAACAAAAAAAAGGGCACTCTTTCGAATACCCTGTTATTTTTTCCGGTTAGAATTTATTTTAATGTTGTTACTGACTTAAAATTGTTGTCTTTATTATATTTACAATCTTATCTGTAGGTTTAAGTATTTTTTACTTTGAAGCTCTTCCAGTTTCTGTCTGAGTTGTCTCCAGTAAGGATGATCGCCTGAAAAGGCTATCTTTCGATACTTTTCCGTTAGTTCCTGAAAGTTCTGATTCAAAATGGATTCTATATTTTGCCAGTTTTGGTCTTCCGTAGATTTCATCTCAAGCCTATATATCCAAACTTTATTAGAGTATGGTGCTACAAGTTCAATAAGCGATTCCACATCTGTAATGAACGGCATTACCGGGCAGATCAACGTGTAGGTTGGGATACCAGCACTTTTTAACCTTCTAAGTGCATCTATCCTCTCCTCATTCGATGGTGCGTTCTTTTCAAACAGTTGTCGTGTCTGTTCTTCTTGAAACGCCAAAGAAACACCTACAGATGATTCTGGCATTTTTTCAAAAAGATCAATATCTCTCGTTACCAATCCCGATTTAGTCAAGACGGAAGCTGAAAAACCGCTTTGTGCAAATACCTCTAATGCTTTCCTGGTTTGTTTAAAGGTTCTTTCAGAAGCTTGATATGGATCGCTATTCATTCCCATATAAATATCTTCTGAATTTAAAGACGATATTTCTTCTGTCAATCGTTTAACAAAATTCTCATGTATTAAGATTTCTTTTCCCCAATCAGTCTCAACTTTATTCAACGCATAACAGTAGTGACATAAATGTTCACAACCAATATAAGGATCTACTTGATAGTTGTGTGCTTCTAAACTACAAGGGTTAAGAATTTTCCGGTGAAAACACTTGCCTACTTTCATCTCTTTAACTCTTTCTTCTGGACTTGTTTACGGTTTTACTAGGATATAATGTAATCATTTGGAAACTTGAGTTAATTTACAATTTTATTTTATTTGGGTATTTTTTACTTAAATAATATTTAATACGGCTGCGAACTACAAACTTGATGAGAGAACACTCACCCTTGTGATATTTGTTGTGATAGGTCCCATATTCCTCATAGGTTAGAGCAGGACATCCACCCCCGCAGGCAGGGAGAATTGGGCAATCACGGCACTCAGTATCTAATGGAGATATTGATAACCAATCGTAGTAAGGATAAGTAACCGACAAAGAGCCTTTTCTATCTCTACTACCTGCCTTGCATTCTTTTATGCCTACCAATGCTTCACATTTATATATATCAGCCTGTGGATCTATCATAAAAGAAGAATCTGTATGAAACTCACAAAACAACAAGTTTACTTGCGATCTCATAACTACAGTAAAGCCACGTTTTGCTGCGGCCTGAAACAATTTTGGTAATATCGCATAATCTTCCTCATCCATAAAAGTCTGAGCCAACCAAGGGCATGAGACTTTTTTGTCGCCAACGGGGGGAACAACTGGTGCAAACCTTACCATCAAATCAGTTCCAAATTTTTCTTTTAATTGATCCAGAAGTCTTTCAATATGTAGGCGATTTTCTTTGTCAATATTGACTCGAATAACTATTTTCTTAAATCTATGTTTTTTTAGTAGGTGTATACTCTTAATAATATCATCATAAGTCCCCTCGCCATTCTTATATGGTCTTCTTTTATCGTGTATGTCCCTTGGTCCATCCAAAGTAATTTGAAAAAGTGGATCATAATGTATAAGTTTGGATAATGAATTTTCTGTTATCAAAGTACCGTTTGTAATTATTGCAGGTATAAATTCGATTCCTTTTTTTTTCGTCCAGGGAGACAAAATCTGAAGAAATTGAAAAATACTTTTCATATTTAGCGTTGGTTCTCCCCCGAAGAACATAATTATCAAAACTTTATAACTATCCTCTATTGTCTTATTTTGGATAAACTTCGCTACCCTTTTTGTAGTTCTTTTATCCATAAATATACATTTCTCCAAGGTCTGAGTCAAAAAATCCTCATAACAATAAGTACATCTCATATTACAAGCATATGTTGTGTATATATTGAAAAGCCCTTTCTCCCTGCCATATTTTTCACGATTTTGATAAACTGAGAAAATCTTCCGTTCGTCGACGTTATCTTCAACTAAAACTCCTTCCTGCTTTAAATCTAAAGCAACTTCCTCATCTAACCTTTCGATATGATTTTCAATAGCTATACGAGCTTCTTTACCTACTTCAAATTCTGCACCTGTTAATGTATTATAGAGAATATATTCGTCTTCTCTTTTAGTCGGAAAAAAAATATTATATATTGAAGATTTCATTATTTACCTCCATATTTCTCTCTTAATCCCAGCGAGCCTCAACATCCATTATTTCTAACTATCAAGGATTTCTCTAAGACAACACAATGTCGTAAACTTATCCTCGACTATTTCTTTTACCTTACATTCCGCAAGCTTGTTCACCAGTTACTAATGCAGCATATATCACCTTTGGAGCTAATATGTATGCAGCAGAAATAATCATCCAGAATATAGGTTTCTTTGCGGATAGTTTCTTTATTTTCATCTTTTAGCCCTCCTTTTTAATGGTTTTTCCCCTTTTCATTGCTTATTTTCCAAGCAATACATAAGACTCGCTGGGTATATAAAATTGTATACATTTTGCATAAGATGTGCATTTTGTTCATAAGATTAAATTCCAAAACTATAGGTCATTTTTATAAAAAACGTTCTATTCTGGAAAGTTAATTCACGAAATGGCTGGGATATGTTATCGTGTTCTAATAACATATTCCTTGCTTCATTCCAAGCGATATAGATATGACTCCCTACAAAAAAATCATACTTTAAGAGAAAGTTGATATCTAACTTATTGGATAGTTCACTTGATTGAATGAAGATTCGACACGATAGTTGATCATTAACTTTATAATCTGCTTTTAGGATATTTATCCAATATCGCTCATCGTAATTAAAGTATCTGAGGTATTGATATGACGAGTTTACACTAACTGATAATAGATCAGTTGGTTTTATAGTGATTTCAAAGCTTGGGTACAACATATCCGCATCATAGTATTTTCCCCATGAATAACACAATCCGATAATATTCCATTGTTCCGGATTATACTGAATACATAATTTCATCCATTTGTTCCGATAGTAATTGAAGTTATATAGATGGCCTTCATCATATAAAATACAGGCGAAGTCCAGCTTATTTTGAAGCAAAACTTCTACTCCAATATTACCACCATAGAGTTTTTTTTCTCCAAGATGGTTCTTGCCATCAAAGACGTTTAACGCTGTTGTCACTCGCTTCAGTCCAAACTTTTTAGGATAGAAATTGGTACCGACAGAGGCTACAGGACCTTTAATATCAGCTCGTTGTATATATCCAGTTTCGGGATTAAAACACGAATCAAAATCCTGGTAAGCTACACCTAAGTTTAGATTTGTTCCCCAATAACTGAATCTAATCCAATAAGCATTATTTTCCTTATAAACATTTGGGTCATAACTTTTAGCAAACATACCCATAATGTCCATTGTTTTCCCCAGATTGAGACGTCCATCTATCCCTAATGCTCGATTGTAACCTTGATTCTTCTCCTTGGTAACCATCAGAATTCCAGTCGTTAGCGATTTAGATATACTTGTTTTCGTTCTTATTGCAGCATAGATTATTTTTGATTCACTTTCTATTAA
>JAUVLE010000083.1 GCA_030595905.1 Candidatus Cloacimonadota bacterium
ATATTGGAAATAACAATATCTCTATCACTCATGTTTGAAATAATAATCTGAACACCTTCAGTAGTTATGTTGATTGGAATTTCTCCAAAGTCAATATCATTTTGATCTAACATTAATTCCAAATATTCGTAACATCCCATATCAATACGATATTCGTAAATTCTTGGATTTCCATCAAGGTCGTATTCAGGAAGATTCAATCCGGTAGTGTCTGGAGTACCGGTATTAATGCAGGGAGAATCGCTAAAGAAATGAAAATCCCCATTTTCAGGATCGATGAAAAGAGGATCATCTTCGATATTGCCTTCCAGCCAGTTTAATGTGCCATTATTATTAGTTACTATTCCATCCTGTCCTTCTTGAATACAAGAATATCCGACGCTCATTTCTATACCACCACTCCATTCTGAGAACCAAATTTCTGCTTCAGAATTATCCCAACATATCGAATTTATTAGATCAATTTGCGTTTGTCCAGTTAGATACATTCCATATTCTCCATCATTATTAATAAAAGAGGTATTATAAACATCCAGATTTGAATTTACAGCATGTATTATTCCTATACCAAAGGAAGATTCTGAACCATTCTCTGAAAATAGAGAATTTATAATTGTTGCATCTGACTCATTCAAATACAAAGCACCACCATAACCCGCAACATTATCTGTAAAAATACAATTAATTATTTCCACGTTAAAATAACTTAAATACATTGATCCACCACTTGGAGGTTCCGGATATTCATTACCAATAGCCATGTTTCCAGAAAAGAGTGTATTTATTACTTTCAAATTGCAGTAATGTCCACGAATAGCACCTCCATGATCATTCTTATTATTTGTTATTTCAGAATTATAAATTATTATTTTATTGTAAGAATCTCCATATATTGCACTATTATAAGCATTTCTAATAATACAATTATTTAATATTGATGTGTCATCTGAATTTTTAAAATATAATCCCTGCCAACCGATATCTTCATCAGATGGAATAAACATTATTTTACTGTCTTGCTCACCAAACACTTCTATTCTACCATGTATTTTCAATCTATAATACCCCATGAATTCAATCACAGTACCAGGTGCAACAGTTAAAATGACACCACTACCTACTGTAATATTATCTATAACTTTTATGGTATCGGCATCCCACAAAGTATTTTCTGTGATATTTTCAAATATTACAGGATAAGATGTACCGGTTCCCGCAACCTGCACAACTATCATAGGCTCATCAACATCATTGGAATTAATTACAATTTCCTCTTCGTATTCCTGATTCAAGGTGGGTATGAATATAACCTGAATAGTATCAGCCATATCAGGATTTATTTGAAATTCTCCAATAATATTAGTATATTCTTCATCGCTATAACGTTTAATTAGAAAATCCTGTGGAGCAATGATCTGATATATATCAAGATCAACAAAACCATAATTGTATATTACAAATTCCCTTGGAACAAAAATCTGGTTAATTGTATTTAAGCCAAAATCCAAACCATTTGGTTCTGCATGAATTTCACTGACAGGATCAGGTTCACCTTGGTTTTCATAAGCCCCGATATCAATTCTTGGATTAATCCCATTGTATATTCTGGGATTACCAGCAAGATCAAATTCAGGCAACATTAAACCAATTGTATCAGGGATTCCATGGTTGATGCATGGTGAATTTGATTGTAATGACCAATCAGAATCTAATCCGTTATAATTGGGACCTTGACCTACTACAGGATCAACAAAATAGGGATAATTTCGAATACAATGCTCACCAATTACAATATCGCCTTGTGGGTCTTGTTCTATGATAGAATAATCTATTTCTGGTGTTGAATAATTACTGGTAATTGTAATATCATTTCCGTTATTCCAGAGTATGGTATTTATAATTGTATTAGAACGCGGATAATATTCATAATGGTCTAAGTAGATTCCATCTAATAAATTATTGACAATAGTTGAGTTAATAACCGTCAAAGTACAAAACATGGGTTCATCACTATGGTAAATACCATAATTATTGTTGCAAATTAATGTATTAATTACCTTAAGGTTCACCATAAATGAAAAAATTCCTCTTTCCCTATTGTTTGATACGATACAATTTTCTATCTTTACAGCACCATAAATACCTATCTCATTATTATAGATTGTTGAGTTATATACATAATATACACCGGATAATCCAATGTAAGAATTATTTTTTATAATAACATTATAGATACTTTGATATGGCTGCCCCCAAATAATAATGCCACCGATATTATGTTGGATAATTAAATGATGGCAATTTATAGCTGAAGAATCAAAATAACAAGCACTTCTATCATAGCTACTTGATGCATTTGAATAATTATTCGTAATATTACAGAAAGCTAATTCTAATTTTGAAAAACTATTGCAGTAAATTGCTCCACCTTTGCGTTCATTTCCTATTCCAATTGCCTTTCCAAACTCTAAATGGCAATAAACGATCTTTGATGAATCATTTGTTGCAGGTGTTTCATCAAATCTTATTCCGTGCCAGCCGATATGAGTATTATTATGATATCCGGTTGTATCAGCTATTGTAAATTTAATCGAATCCTGTTCTGTCCCAACTGCTAATAATCTCCCTTGAACATTAAATTTATAATGCCCCTGAAATTCAATTAAGCAGCCAGGATCTATTATGAGGGTTTCTCCATCAGGAATTGTAATTTCACCCTCAATGTGATAGGGAGAACCAGATTGCAGCCAAGTGCCGGAAACATCTCCGCCTGGTATTGTGGTTTGAGAAAAAAGAAAAGTACTACTAAAAATTAAGATAATAATTAATAAAAAGTTTTTCATAATAGCCTCCATTGTTAACTATTGCGAAGGTTAAGTCTGCCTTCATAAGTTGCATAACCATTCGCAAGGTGAAACCAACTTAAGTCAAGATCGTCCGTCAGCTGCCGGACAACTTAACTCAAGTTTTACAACAACTCTTCTTTTCCGTCCTTCTTCAATTTCTCAACTATTTTTTTCACATCTTCAGAACGCTCTTTACTTGCAATAAGAAGTGCATCACCACTATCTATTACAACCAGGTTATCGATTCCAATGAGCGCAACGAACTTTTTTGAATTTATATAATTATTTTTGCTATTTATAATTTCATTTTTACATTTAAGAACATTGTTGTTTTCATCTTTTTGTGAAACATCATAGAGTGCCTTCCAGCTTCCCACATCGCTCCAGCCGTAATCCACAGGGATCACAACCCGTTTTTCTGCTTTTTCCATAATTCCGATATCGACAGGAACTTTTGGCATTAATGCATATTCTTCGGAAAAGTCGGCAGATAATCCTTCCGCATCCCATTTAGCATTTATCTTTTTTAGAACCGGAATAATTTCGGGAAGATAATCCTGGTAGGCTTGAAGAATTGTTTCGATCTTCCACATGAACATACCGCTGTTCCAAAAGAAATTTCCTGCTTTCAAGAACGCTTCTGCAGTTTCCAGATCGGGTTTTTCCTTGAATTGTTTCACGAAGAAACTTTTTCCGT
Organism: Candidatus Cloacimonadota bacterium; assembly: GCA_030595905.1. Classification (GTDB taxonomy): domain Bacteria; phylum Cloacimonadota; class Cloacimonadia; order Cloacimonadales; family TCS61; genus JACNIV01. Next base: position 3,544 of record JAUVLE010000083.1, read on the forward strand.
CTATCTTTTGTCCAGCCTCGATATACCCGTAACCCGTTGCTGGATAATTTGGCTTTATGCCGAATGTAACCAGATTATCTTCTTCAGCAGAAATAGCACCTGTTTTCAGAGAGTCCAGAAAATCATCTCTGTAGGCAATTAAATGGTCAGCCGGCAATACTATCATTTTTTCTGATTTGTCGTACTTACGGGCGAGATATTGAGCACTGAGAGCAATACATGGAGCGGTGTTCATTCCAAAAGGTTCGATTATAATATTTTCTTCCGGAAGATTCGGAAGATGTTTTTTTGTAAGTTCAGATTGTGAGCCTGCGGTAACAATGAAAATATCTTCTATTTTTATTTGTGGAAGAAGCCTTTCCACAGTCATTTGCAGCATGGATTTTTCGGAAACGATTTTTAAAAACTGTTTTGGGTTGGATTCTCTACTGAGCGGCCAGAAACGAGTTCCTACGCCACCTGCCATAATTAACGCTAACATAAATATCTCCTTCTATTTGTTTATTTGTAAAATGATAAATAGAAATTTTCGGTATATTTACTAAAGAAATCAAGGTGAAATTATAACTTTTTTTGCTACCTGTTTCTGGTGTCTATGACATTAAAATCATTTGGAATAGTCAACTTAAAAATATCATCAGGCAAAAAAATATTCTTTTTTTCAGAGGAAAATGTATAAAAAACACTATTTGAGCTTTCGTCTATTATCATAAAATCTACGATATAAAAATCTACAATATGAATATGAATGGACTCTTTATCGGGAGTTACAAGTTTGATACGAATCTCGTTTTCGTTATGTTCCACCAGTTCTTTTTTTGAAACATCCCAATATTGGGAGATGAATTTATCCGGCCTGAGTTCTGTTTCAATATCATTGGAAATCATAACTTGTTTTGAAGTAGAATCATATATCGTTATGTCGTTGGCAGTTAAGAGTAATTTCTGACCTTCCGGCTCTATATAATCCAGAAGGAAACATTCGGTATTATAATATATTTTTCCATAAGATTTTTTATGAACCTCTAATTCCTTCCAGTAATTTTCCTGTATGAAGTCAGCTTCATAAGTCTTAATAACAGAATATGTTATAAGTATCTTTGTATAAATTTCTTCAAGGTAATCATCATTTGAATAAAGAAACCCTGAGAACAAAAATAGTAAAAGAATAATTTTAATCCGGAATAAAACCATAAATTTTCATATCCTCTTCTGTAGATAAAACATCTCGGGATTTACTTCCCACATGCGGTCCGATGATACCAGCTTTTTCCATCATATCGATAAGTCTTCCCGCCCTGGCATAACCTATCTTAAAATGTCTTTGCAGCATAGAAACAGATGCTGTTCCGGCAGTTACAACAGCTACGGCAGCTTCCGGGAAAAGTTCGTCATCATAATCGAAATCTCCCATTTCTGACTGTGTTTCTGAAATGATAGTGATCTCTTTTTCCGGTTTAGGCTGCGTTTTCAAATAATCGATAAGATCATGAATTTCTGAGGGCTTTATATATGCACCATGAATTCGTTCCGTTTTACCAGTTCCCGGTGGTAAATATAGACTATCACCAAGTCCAAGAAGTTTTTCTGCACCATTGGCATCGATAATAACTCTCGAATCGATCTTTGAAGAAACCTGGAATGCGATCCTGGACGGGAAATTTGCTTTAATAATTCCGGTGATCACTTTTATAGAAGGTCGTTGTGTAGCCAGAACCAGATGAATACCGATCGCACGGGCCATTTGTGCAAGCCGTGTTATTGGTCGTTCCACTTCTCTGCCAACTGTCATCATCAGATCTGCTAATTCATCTACAATGATAACTATAAATGGAAGAGTATCGTCTTCTATAGAATCATCTTTTTTTCGTAATTTTACTATTTCCTGATTATAGGCATTAAGACTTTTAACTTTGTATTTCTGGAAAAGGTCGTATCTTTTATCCATTTCCGCAACACTCCAATTAAGAGCAATAAGTGCATCTTCGTTGTTTGTAACAACATTTTGTATTAGATGAGGAATTCCTTCATAAACGGATAATTCTATTCTCTTCGGATCAATAAGGATAAAACGTACTTCTTCGGGAGTAACCCTGAACAGTAAACTGCAGATAAGTGAATTTACGCAGACGCTTTTTCCCGAGCCAGTGGCTCCTGCAATTAGAAGATGCGGCATTAAAGAAAGATCTGCAGAGAAGGGTTTTCCCGAAATATCTTTTCCCAGCCCGAATACGAGTTTGCTTTTCATCGATTTCATTTCATCAGAAAGCATTACATCTTTTAAATAGATCGTATCCCGGTTAACATTTGGTATTTCGATACCAACCAGTCCCCTACCCGGGATCGGTGCTTGAACCCTTATACTTGTTGCTTTGATGGCAAGCGCCAGGTCGTCTGCTAATGCATGGAATTTATTAACTTTAACTCCGGGTGCGGGTTCAATCTCGTATTGTGTTATTATAGGTCCGATATTCACGTTCTTAACTTCAGCTTCCACATTGAATTCCGCCAGTTTTTGAACTAATATTTTACTGACATGCTTTATATTATCTTCAATCTCCTCCCTGTCTCTTCTACTGGATTGTGTACTGGAAAGGAAATCTTCAATCTCCGGTATTTCATATTTTCTCAAAGGTTCATCGGGAATATCATTTTTATCCTGAGAGAGTTTGCGAACAAATTTCTTAGGCTTGATTTTTTCTATTTCTTTCTTCTTATTTGATAAAACGTGATCGATTATCTTTGGAGTTGTAACGGGTTTTTTTTCATCATCGACTATTTTTATCTTCTTAGGAAATTTTTTCTTTTCCTTTTTCAACTTTACTTTTTTATCTGATTCTTTCTTGAATACAAATTTTAAAAAACTGTAAAAAGACTTAAATATAAATACAAAGAATTTTTTTACATTATCAACTTCGAATATGAAAAGAAGGCATACTATCACTAATGCAAAAGATATAATCAGCGTTCCGGTATAATCAAATATTCTTATTAAAAATAGAAATAGCTCCCATGGGATCAGTCCGGCATTTAGTTGAGATTCCGGACGCAGTACAAAGAGAATTAGATTAAAGAAAAAAGCAAAAACAATAAAACAGATCGTTTTTTGAAAAGGATGTTTTTCTGTTCTAAGAAAAATACTGAAAAAGCCAAGAAGTGCAGTTCCAAGCAGTAATAAAATACTGAAAAATTTGCCAAAGATATAGACTAACCAGAATCCAAAAAATACACCAAATGGTCCTATCGGATTGGAAAGTAGTGGAAAATCAAGTTTAATAATTCTGAAAAAAGATAATTCTGAGTTTTGAAGAATCCTGTAATCTTTTACTAAACTTAAAATATTGCCGGAAATTGCAAAAAGCATTAAAATAGAAAATAGAATAATAACTATGCCCATAAAAATATGCCAGAATTGTATTTTTGTTTCTTTGTTCATTTTTTCTCCATCAGACGCTGAACCTGATATTTAATATATCTCCATCTTTGACAAGATAATTTTTCCCTTCTAATCTGAAAAGACCTTTTTCTCTAATTGCTTTTTCGGTTCCGCAATTGATCAGATCATCATAAGAGAAGCATTCTGCCCTGATGAAACCTCTGGCAAGATCCGAATGTATTTTACCGGCAGCCTCCACCGCATTTCCACCGTTTTTTAATGTCCAGGCTCGCACTTCATCTTTACCAACAGTAAAAAAACTAATATAGCCAAGTAGTTCATAAGAAAATTTTGTTAGCCGTTCTCTTGCAGATTCTTTAATATTTATATCGTCCATGAATTCTTTTGCTTCCTTTGTAGACAGATTAATAAGTTCCATTTCAAAATTACCTGCAAATTCAATAACTTTATATTTATCATTGATTTTTTCTAATAATTCTTGATTCTTTCCAAAATTATTTTCATCAGAGTTCAGGATGATCATCAAAGGTTTCTGGCTAAGGAATTGAAATCCGCGAATAGCTTTTAACTCTTCTTCGGAGATATCTAAATTTCTTAGAGCTTCATCTTTTTCTAATAAATCAATAGCTTTTTTAATTGCTTTTTCTTCGATCAACAGTGATTGATCTTTAATTCCACGTTTTTTACTTAATTCGATCTTCTCCAATCTCTTTTCTGCAATTATAAGATCAGAGATAATAAGGTCGGATTCGATTGTTTCGATATTTGTTATCGGATCTGGCTTACCTTGAGTTTGAGAGATGATATCATCATTAAAATTCCTTATAACTAATGCAATAGCATCTGTTGTTTTGCCTAATCTTATAAGATCTTCAGAGAGGATATTTTTTTTTTCTGAATTTTTGGGAAGACCAACAAAATCTATATATTCGATATTTGCATATATAGTTTTTTCAGGTTGATAGATTTCCGAAAGCTTTGTTATTCTTTCATCAATCACATCAACAATCCCAATATTGGGTTCTACTTTTTTCATAGAATATGAATCGATATTAGCATGAAGTCCTGTCAATGCGTTAAATATCGTTGTTTTCCCTGAATTTTGAAGTCCGATAAATCCTATCTTCATAATTTAATTTTTCCTATTGAATTTTAAAAAAGATCCTATCTCAGACGGCTTCAATAGCCGCCACATTCCTAATGGAAGTTTTCCCAATTTAATATTACCTATCTGTAATCTTTTTAATTCCAATACTTCTGAGCCAACACTTTTTATCATACGGCGAATTTGGCGTTTTCTTCCCTCATAAATTGTTATTCTAAGCGTAGAAGTATTAGTATCAGCTTTTTTTTTATGAACTATTGCAGGTCGAGTTTTTTTACCGTCGATCATAATGCCGCTTCTTAATTGATTTATTTTTTCGTTGCTCAATAATCCCTTAATGATCACTTTATATACTTTAGGGAATTTATTTCGAGGATGAATGATCTTATTCGCAAAGTCACCATCGTTAGTAAAAATAAGTAATCCTTCCGACATATAGTCTAATCTTCCGACAGAGAACATATTTTGATTAAAATCCGGCAACAATTGATAGACCGTGTTTCTATCAAATTCATCATTTTTTGTTGTAATATATTTTTTTGGTTTATTTAGTATTAAATATATTTTCTCAAAATTATATTCAATTTTATTACCATTATATTCAATAATATCATTATCAGGATCTATCTTTACAGAAAGTTCTTTTACCGTTTTTCCATTAAGGGTTATTTTACCTTCTTTAACGAGATCCTCTACTTTTCTTCGTGAGCCAAGATTGCATTGAGCAAGGTATTTATTGATTCTTACCATTCTTCAAGACTTTCCCTGAGAATCAAATCGAAAAGATCTTTAATTATTTTTTTTTGAGCTTCTTCTTCAGTCGAATAATTACTCGTGGAGCTTACAGATGAATATGTTTCAGATAATGCAATTGTATTATTTTGCCAGATCACATTGTTTTTCTTTAAATCACTGAAAACGATCTTAAATAAAATTCTGACTTCATATTCATCAACATCAGCACCTCCATAGGTGACAATATTGTTTGAGTAATCCAGAATTAAACCTTCAAGCTGACAATCGGGAGAAAGCCCAACAATTTTTAACCGACCATCATTATTAAATTGTTCTGACAGGCTGTTAAAAACAATTTCGTCTAATTCATAATTCGTTGAATTATTAACAAACGGTTGAATCATTATTGTTTTCAAGTGTGGGTATCCACTTGAATAAACAGAATAACTACATGCACCGATTGCTAACACAACTACAATTATTATGAAATATTTCATAGCTTTAGCAATTTGAAATGTATAAATCTGTCAAGAAAATACTCGTAATGCTTGACAGAAAAGACGCATAAAACCATTTGAGGTAAAGAAAATATATTAGAAGGAGTCAGGAATGGTAAAAGAATATTTAACATTGAGACAAGCTGCGAATTTTCTTAAAGTAAATGATTCGGTTATTCGTGAAATGATAAAGTCGAAAGTTTTTAAAGCTATTAAGAGGGGTAACACTTATCAGATCGATAAAGCAGAAGTTGATGAATGGTTAGCGAATTTGAATGATAGAGAGATAGAGCAGCTTGCTTTAAAACGATCTGTATGCAGATTTTCTGATTATTTTAAACCGAAATATATTCATCTTGAATTTGAAGCCGACAATAAATATGAGGCAATCGCTGAAATGTCAAAATGTGCAAAAAACCTGAAAATCGTAAAAGATCACAGATGGTTATACCAGGTTGTGGTTGCTAGAGAGGAACTTGTTTCTACAGCAATCGGGAAAGGAGTTGCTTTACTTCATCCACGCCATTTACATCCGTCGAAGATAAAGAAGCCCTCAATAATATTCGGAAGATCAAAGAATGATATTGAATTTGATGCTCTTGACAATCAGCCTGTAAATTTGTTCTTTATGCTATTACTTCATAATGATATTCAACATTTATTTTCAATATCATATATATCGAAATTAATTATGAATGACGAAATCCTGAATACTTTAAGAACAGCAAAGACACATGCCGAGATAGAAACAATCATTACAAAAAAAGTAATCAAAGAAAAATAGCTGTCTTTTATGGTTTATGTTTCACGTGAAACATTATATTGAATTATTATTAAAATTTTTGATCCACCTTAATGTTCTATAATATTTATTTGATGCATTCCAAAGAATATACCCATCTGCATTCGTGTCTTCAACTGCTTTTATCTGCGAAATAATGTATTCCGGTTTATAGTTAACTTTCCATGAATTCGACTGAATATAGGGAATAACCTTGCAATTTATATTTGCATATTTTTGTGCCAGTTTTGTAGCTTTGTAAACAATATAATACGGTTCATTTGGAATGTTTTCTCTATATCCAAAATCATTGAAAAAATGAGAAGAATAGATCATCGGATGCAATGCATCAAGATACTCCGTCATTCCTTTAATATCCTGTCCCGTATTCTTTATATCGATCTTTCTTTGCCAGGCAACTATTGCAAACACATCGCCTGTAAGAATTACATCATATTCCGAACAAATTCTTTTAGCCTTAATCAGAAAATCTTTAATTATATCTCTCTTTTCCCTTGCAACATAATTGCTGTCCGACAAAGCAAATAATGAATCTTCCTCCTGGAAATGAAAAATAGCTTCGGATAGTTTTCCTTGAGTTGGAAATCTAATATAATCTAATTGAATTTCATCCACTCCTTGTTTTGCTGCTTCCGAAATTATCGCTAAAAGATCTTTTTGAACTTTTGGATTTGACGGATCTAACCACGAAGGTTTTCTTTTTATATTTTCCCGCCATGCTGATCTATCCTTTTTGTGTGGTCTGAGAAGAGAATCGTTTTCCGCAAAAAACTGATCATGGAACATTACCACCCTTGCAACGGCTTTCATATTCCGGTCGTGAAGCGTTTTTGTTGTCTTGGAAATACTAATTATCGGATTTGATTTTTTGTGCGTTAGGGAGTCTTTTTGGGGTATTGAGAAGAAAATCGTCCCGTTCATGTTTTTAAGATCGAAAACTACCGTGTTTATGTCTGCAGCTTCTGCACTATCTAATATTGAATAGAATTTTTTTGATGCAACTGTATAGGCGGTAAGATATATTCCTCGCGTAAAATTAATATTCAGATTTTTCTTTTGCTGAAATTTTATTTTTTCTTTATCATTATTTGCTATTTCTTTATATTTTATGGTGTCAATCTTTACTGTTCTAAAACTTTCACTAACTTGTTCTTTTTCAGAAATTTCTTTTTTTATTTCTCTTGAACAATTCCAAAAACAAGGAATTAATAAAATCAGGAAAAGAATTTTTATATTATTCATCTTTGTTGGTTTTTCTATTAATAGTTTTATCCAAATATTTTTTCTGTAAAATAATTATTTATTTGCAATTCCCAATCGTACCAATGATTTTTTCAGAGCGATCTCGGCTCTACGGAAATCAATTTCTTCAGAAGAACTTTTCAATCTTTTTTCAGCTCTTTCTTTTGAAGCTTGAGCTCTTTTACGGTTAATTTCATTTTC
>JAUVLE010000127.1 GCA_030595905.1 Candidatus Cloacimonadota bacterium
ATAATTAGATCCCGTCTATAAAGTCCGAAAGTTTAAATAAATATTAAAAATAACAAATTAATGTAATAAATCTATAATATGAAACTAGATATTCCTTATACTTTAAAAGACATATCCCTGTTGATTAATGCAGATTTTGTGGGTGATCCCGGACTTCTTATAAGCGGATTAAATGAAATTCACATGGTTGAACCAGGTGATCTTACCTTTGTTGACCATCAAAAATATCTAATTTGCTATCTTTTTTATCTTTTGTTAATACAATAGTTCCTAAAAAATATTCATCCTCATTAATAGATGCTTTAATATCATCAAATAGTTCACTAACTTCTTTTTTACTCCAAGAAAAAGATCTCTGATAAATTGGAACTTTTAAAGTATTAGTTTTAATTACTTCACCAATTCCTTTTAATTCAAATTTAATTTCACTCATTTTATCACCTTTATTAAAAGTTCTTCAAATCGTTGTAACTCATCTTTATGAAAAGTAAAAACATCTTCATAAGCAGTTACCATTCTTTTTAAATCACCTTTGCGAACATACCAACCGATACCATCAACAAATCCAATAAAAGTTGCTTTTGGATAATGCTCTTTAATTAAACCATCTATTGATATTTCAGTTTTAGATTTATCTCCTTGTCCTGATGAAGTTGTCGCAAGAAACGAACTTTCTATAATTATCAAAGGATTTTTTTTATCAGGAATAATAAAATCCATTGTTCTTTTGTTGTCCGGTGCATTGTCTATTAGTTCGCTTAAATCTCCAGTATCAAATGAGATGTTCAGATTGTTTAGAATTTCTTCAATGACAATTTCAGGATTATTTTTCTTTTTTCCAGAATAACTTCCTTTTTCTTTATATCGGATTAGCGTGTCGATTAATTCAGGTATTTCAAATTTGAGTTTTGAAATACTTAATTTTTTCAACTCAAATAATGGAATAGTGTCTGCCAGAAATTTAATTGAAGCACCTTCAAAAAAAAGATTTACAATTCCTTTTCTAAAATATTCATTCTCATTTATTAGAGATAAAATTTTAATATCTGACCATTCTTGAATATTGTGTGGATCGGTTTCTTCAAACCATTTTTCTTTAAAAACAAGTTTATTGAGTTCTGGATAATCTACAATTCTAATAATGGTTGTAAGTCTTTTCAGATATTCATTAGAAAAACCTGACAATGCTAATAAAGCTCTTAAGCCGTTTTCTTTTTCAGAAATTAATTCCTCAAAAATTAACTTTTTCAAACCTTCTGTTTCAATCCGGTTTTTAACATTCAATAATGTTTCTTTTAATGAATTGATATAGCCTTCATATTGTTCTTCAAATTTTGGATTAAAAAAATAAAAAGTGTTTTTCCTAATAACTGTTTGAAATTTATCTTCTGTTGTCTTTCTCATTTTATACCTTCTTAAAAAATAAAATATATTCATCTTTCATTGTATTTCTCATACCCTTTATTGGTTTTAAAATACTTTTAACGAGATTCAGGTTATATCTTGTACATGAATCAATGATTTTTTGTTCCAACCTGATTCCACCTGTTTGATTTGTATTTGAACCAATGATCATTACAAAATATTTATTGGGTTTTAAAACTCGGGAAACTTCTGAACATACAACATCCATATCTTTGAAATAGTTTTCAAGCTTTTCGTCTTTATTCTTTCCAACAAGACCAACCATTCCCTTTTTTAATTCATCAATATCATACCCTAAATATTTTAGTTGAGATTCATCATTTTTTACATAATCTATCGCAAAGGAATATGGTGGAGAAGTGATAACTCCGTCAACAGATTTATTTTCTAAAAGAATTTTTTTTGCAGATGTATTTTTTAATACTTCAACAATTCCAAAATGATCAATATATTTGGAACTAATCGTGTTAAAATTAATTACTGTTTCAATATATCTTTTCAGAACTTTATCGAATAATTGACGATGAGTGGATTTTACGACTCTTTTTGAATAACCGAGAGCATCTAAATATGCGAGTAAAGTTAATTCATAGATTTTTAATTTTTCAGGATTATCTATTTTCTTAAACTTCTCTGATATATTACCTGATGAAAAAAAATCGAAAAATTTATCAACTTTATTTGGTATTTCTTTTAGTAAATCAGTATCAATTTTCAAGCTATTGTACTTTACTTTTGTCATAAATTGACAAAATGGGCTTAGATCTACAGCAATTGAATTAATTCCCATTAAAGATGCTTCAATATTTGTCGTTCCACTTCCGCACATCGGATCTAAAATCGTTTCACCTTCTTTAATGCCAATGATGTTAATTATTGCTTTTATTAATTGAGGATGAAATTTACCTCGATATGGAAATAAACCGTGGGTTGAATATCCGGTAGAAAATTTACCATTTTCAAAGTAATTCTTTGTTGTTGCCGATCTGTCTTTATTTAACGCATCTGAAAAAGTATTATACATTAGATAATGCTTAGAATATTGATTATTTATTGATTTGAAGTAAGCAGTTCTATTTAAAAAATTATTTTCATTCATGCTATAATATTCAAGATATGCTAATTCTAATTCAAATAATTCCGTAACGGAATGTAATAATTTGACATTTGTATCAAATATTTTTTCTGAGAGCATTTTAATTTTATTAAATTCCATTTTTCTCCTTCATATGAAAAATAATTTCACTATAAGCAGACTTATCTTTTTCAACTCTACTTAAAACGGGTCTTTTAAATTGATTAACTATTCTCATTCCTGCATTCTCTGCAATTATCGGGTACATATTAAATCTATCATTTGCAACAAGAAACACATGATAATCATCTACTAAATATTTCTTGCAATTTTTAAGGACTTGTGAAATACCTTCGATATAAGAATCCCTGGCTTCTTTACCTCTTCCTTTAAAAAGTGGACCGATTTCCAATTTATCTTGCCTTTTATATTTGAACAGATCATACGCATAAGCGTGTTGTTCATGATAGTCAATTAAACCTACATACGGCGGACTGGAAAAAATCCCTTTAATTTTTTTATTTTGGAGTTGTTTACCAAAAACAGAGTTAATCTTTTTTAATGAATCACAAAGATCGATTGTCCGTGAATCATCGGTAAGACAAATCTGGTAAGTATTGGTCCGAAGATAATCGAATTCGCTTAATCTCTTAATTGTATCCTGGCTGTATCTCTGCCACCAGCTAAAGATAGAAAATAATGGTTTGCAGATTTTATAATGTTTATGACAATAATAAGTCTGTGCAATTGGTTTTTTTAATGTAGCTAAGTCTGAATGAGTTGTTGCTCTACATGATCTCACAGTTCTGCTTAAGATTATTTCTATTACTTGTCTTGTATCTTCATCATCGATATCATGAATAAGCTTTTTAATATAATCGATTTCTCTTCGTACTGGTAATAGATACCACTTCTCTATGAATTTATTATCAGCATCCTGCAAAATTTTAATTTTATATTTATTAATTAATGAATTAAAAATTTCCAAGAACTCAATTTCCTTGTCTTTGCCATACTGCCATTCATTAATATTCTTATTTCGTACTTTATATTTAAATTCAGGAGAAGGAAAATATTTATTATTAAATCGATTAAGTTCTTCTAATAATTCCACTTCAAATTTTACAGAAGCTGAATCGTAGATGAAGTCAGATAATAGTTGAGTTATGCGATTTATCTCAATATTTAATTTTAGCATGTCATGTTTTTGTACTTTAATATTACTTATCAATGAATTAAATGCAGAAATATCAACACCAATCGCATTAATACCAAGTTCATTTGCTTGCACCAGAGCTGTTCCACTTCCGCAGAATGGGTCTAATACAATGTCGCCGGGTTGAAAAAAAACTTCTTTCTTAAAATCGTTAAGATGACTATCTAAAAAATATTCTACAAGTTGTGGTATAAATTTCCCTTTATAAGGGTGTAAACGATGAACATGTTTCGTACGTTCTTTCTCACTATATTCATCAAAAGATAATTTCCAATTTAGATCTTCACCTAAATGCTCTTTCCACTTCTCTTCCAGATTATTTACATTTGAATCATAATATTTTTTTAGATCTTCAATAGGTACTTTTGTGTTACTATTATTTCCAATTTTTCTTAAATGACCATATTGCATTAAATATGAGATTTGTGATGGAACTGTTTTTTTCCCATAATGGTCTGTAACCCATTTACTGGCTTCTTTAATTGATAATAAATTATTCATTTTCCATCTCAACACGTCAAATGCAAGGCAGCTATCACTTTCTTGCTTTTTGCTATTTCGTTGTATATATTTACAGCTTCGCCGGTTTTCTCGATTATTAGTTCAATGTTCCTATCTGCAAAATGCCTGATAACTTTTTTATCTATCTTCATAAGTCCGTAGGCTCCGGTGCCGAAGATGATCACATCCATTTCAGCTTGCAGCAGTTCGGGAATATCTTCCAATTCCACTTTATGCGAGCGTTTGCGCCACCAGGAAGTATCGATCTTACCGGGGAAAATTAACAGGTCGCTGGTATAAGTTTCACCATCGATTAAAATAGAGCCAAACGAATATGATTCTATTTTCATTACAAAATATATTTGGAAAGGTCTTCATCTTTGATGATCTTATCTAATTTCTTTATCACAAAGCTTTTTGAAATAGTTACTTCTTTTATTTTTTTATCCGGCATCTCAAAGAGGAATTTTTCCAGAAGTGCATTCATTATCGTGTGAAGTCTTCGTGCTCCGATATCTTCCATTTTTTCATTTGCTTTTGCAGCATATCTGGCAATTTCTTCGATAGAATCATCATCGAAATTCAGTTTAACATTTTCGGAAGCAAACATAGCAGTATATTGCTTGGTTAAAGAACTTTTGGGATAAACGAGAATTTTTTTCAGATCATCTTTAGAAAGACTGCTAAGTTCTTCCCGGATGGGAAAACGACCTTGTAGTTCCGGGATAAGGTCGGATGGTTTTGAAGCACTGAAAGCACCGGCAGCAATAAATAAAATATGTGAAGTATCGATTATTCCGTATTTTGTGGGAACATTCGATCCTTCAACTATGGGAAGCAGGTCTCTTTGCACACCGGAGCGGGATACATCTGCACCTGTCCGGTTTTCATTTCCAACTATCTTATCAATTTCATCGAGGAAGATTATCCCGTCCTCCTCAACCCTATTTTTTGCTTCTGAGATCACTTTATCCTTTTTTACAAGACGGTTTGATTCTTCTTCCAAAATATTCTTGTATGCTTCAGATACTTTCACCTTTTTTTTTCTATCACTCTTTTTGGTTGGGAAAAAACCTGCCATCATTTCACCTATTTGAAGATCGATGTTTTCCATACCGGTTGGAGAGAATATTTCGATATGAGATGGTCTTGGCGGAGAAATTGATATTTCTACTTCCCGGTCGTTCAGTTCTCCGGCATCAAAAAGCTTTTCCATCTTTTCCCTGTTTCGTTCATATCTTTCTTTTTTTGTTCTGATTTCTTCTTCTGTTTCATTTGGAACAACCGGCTGACGCGGGTAAAGAATGTCTATTGTTCTGTTTCTGGCTTTTATCTTTGCCAGAGCTTGAACTTCGCCGGTCATTTCCGTACGAACTTCGCTAAGTGCAATATTCATCAGTTCCCTTATCATCGATTCCACATCGCGTCCCACATAACCGACTTCGGTAAATTTGGAAGCTTCCACTTTTATGAACGGAGCATTGACCAGGCGTGATAACCTGCGTGCGATCTCGGTTTTTCCTACACCGGTTGGACCTATCAGGATAATATTATTCGGCATTATTTCCTGCTGGATATCACCTTTCACCTGCTGACGCCGCCACCTGTTTCGTAAAGCGATGGCTACTGCCACTTTTGCTTTTTTTTGCCCGATAATGTATTTATCAAGTTCTCTAACTATCTTTTTGGGAGTTAATTCATTCATCTAAAGTTCCTCTACTGTAATATTATTATTTGTAAACACACAGATATCCGCAGCAATTTTCAATGATCTTTCCACTATTTCTTTTGCAGATAATTGCGTATGATCTTTGAGAGCTCTGGCAGCAGCGAGAGCATAATTCCCACCAGAACCGATAGCAATGACCCCGTCATCCGGTTCAAGAACATCTCCTGTCCCGGATACAATTAGCAAAGAGGATGCATCTGCAACAATTATCATTGCTTCCAGCCTGCGTAATATTTTATCTGAGCGCCACTCTTTGGCAAGCTCAACAGCCGCTCTCTTTAGATTGCCTTTGTACTCCTTCAGTTTTGCTTCAAATTTATCGAACAAAGTAAACGCATCGGCAGTTGCACCTGCAAAACCTGCTATCACTTTTCCATCGGACAGCGTACGAATTTTCTGAGCAGTTGCCTTCATGATCGTGTTGCCCATTGTAACCTGTCCATCACCGCCAATCGCTATTTTCTTCCCTTTCTTCACACCGATTATAGTTGTTCCTCTTAAATCATTCATAATTGTATCTCCATTTTAGAAAATATCCTAAAAAAATAATGGAATAGCCGATCTATTTTTCAATAATCTTTTTTTCTTCTTTCTTGTTTGAAACCGGAGTTTTCTTTGTTGTCTTTGTTGTCTTTGTAGTCTTTGCTGTAGTTCTTTTTCTCTTTTTCTTTGATGTAATATCAATCTTCATTTCCAGAACTCTTTTATATCTTTTCTTGATAAATTCTTTTTCCTTTCCGGTAACATTATCCAGAACGATCGAATATATTTCGTCTGCGTTCAGAGTTTCTTTATTCAAAAGAGATTCTGCCAGCTTATATAAAAGCTCTTTGTTCTCTTTAAGTACCTGTAAAGATCTTGAATGAGCTTCTTCAATAATTTTTCTGATCTCGGAATCTATCAATTTTGCTGTTTCTTCACTTACATTATCAGACTGGGAAATATCTCTGCCCAGGAATATCTGCGTCTCCTTTTTAGCAACCGTCATCGGTCCGATCTTTTCGCTCATTCCCCAATTACAGACCATTTGCTTTGCCAGATCGGTAGCTCTTTGAATATCATTTGCAGCACCTGTGGAAATTTCGTTAAAAACGACTTCTTCTGCAGACCTACCACCCATTAAACCAACGATGGATTCTTCCATATAACTTTTTGTGTAGTGAGTTTTATCTGTTTGCAGGAAATGAGTAGCACCCCCCGTGAAACCACGCGGTATGATCGTTACTTTGTGGATTGGTTCTACTTTTTCCAGAAAAATCGAACAGAGCACATGACCTATCTCATGGTATGCTGTGATCTTCTTATCTTCCTCCGTGATGACCTTGCTTTTACGAGCTTTTCCCAGTGTAACTTTATCTTTTGCTTCTTCAAAATCTTCCATTTCTATCTTTTTCTTATCTTTCCTTGCTGCCAGAAGTGCTGCTTCATTAACAAGGTTCGCAAGGTCTGCTCCACTAAATCCGGGAGTTCCGCGGGCAATTATGCTGAATGTTACTTCTTTTGCCAGGGGAAGTTTCCTTGTATGAACTTGAAGGATTTCCGCTCTTCCTTTAATATCGGGAAGATCAACTATTACCTGTCTGTCGAATCTTCCGGGTCTTAGCAATGCCGGATCGAGAACATCCGGTCGGTTTGTAGCTGCAATGATAATAACAGAATCATTAGGATCGAACCCGTCCATTTCTACAAGTAGCTGATTAAGTGTCTGCTCTCTTTCATCGTGCCCACCGCCAAGTCCTGAACCGCGGTGTCTTCCCACAGCATCGATCTCATCGATAAAAGCAATGCAGGGTGCATTTTTTTTTGCTTGAATAAACATATCTCGAACTCTCGAAGCTCCCACACCAACGAACATTTCTACAAAATCCGAACCACTTATACTATAAAAAGGAACTTTTGCTTCTCCGGCAACGGCTTTTGCAAGAAGTGTTTTACCTGTTCCGGGTCTCCCCAGAAGCAGAACACCACGCGGAATTCTTCCGCCGAGTTTCTGAAATTTCTTTGGTGCTTTCAAGAACTCTATGATCTCTTCCAGTTCTTCCTTTGCTTCATCCACACCGGCAACATCTCTGAAATCTACTTTTGTTTTTCCTCCAACAGAAAGTTTTGCCCTGCTTTTTCCAAAACTGAAAGCCTGTCCTGCACCACCTCTCATTCCTCTCATCAGGAAAATCCATATTCCAATGAAGATAAGAAAAGGAAACCACGAGAATAAAATTCCAAGAAGTTTTGAAGGCTTATGAGAATAAACTATTATATCCATATCCGAAAGTTCTTTTACAAGCTGCGGATCTCTGAAAGGCAGATATGTGGAAA
>JAUVLE010000158.1 GCA_030595905.1 Candidatus Cloacimonadota bacterium
CGGCAGAAGAAAAGGAAGGAATTGTGATCATCAATGACACACCAAATCATGTAACCTTTAGTCCCGAAGAGATCGTTGATTCGTTATATTCGGATAAAGGATTTTTCTCCGATTATAGTGGAACGCTTGCTATCCTGAAAAGAATTGATTTATTTGAAAATATAGATCAACATATGCCTAATCTGCACTTTTCAAAATGTTATATCTCTCCTACGGATCTTCAACAATATAAAACCGTTTTCTTTCATACGGATCAACAACCAGGTGTATCGAACTTTGCCAAAGAATATGATGCCTTGAATTTATATTTAAGGGGAGGTGGCAATTTGATCCTGAGTGGAGGAGCGAATCTGAAAATAAAGGTTTTTACAGATTGTAACAATTTTGGCTACCCTATTTTGGAAAATTGTTTTGGTATTCCGAATGAAGAAGATGTAATGAAAATAATAGAAAGGGAAGGAGTAACTTCTACAGATCCTGCATTCAGAAATCTGGCTTATTTCATCAAAGCTACTGGAGAAGGAGATCTTCCTGATATAGATATCGCTCTTCCCAGCCTTATGTGTGGTTACGTTACCATAAATTCTGGCTTAGGACCAATTTGCTTCTTCGATGAAGACCTCCTGTCTGATGAAACAACTGTTATTTACCGTTTCGGATGTAAACCGGCAGGAGACGACCCAATCGATCCCACCCAGAGTGAATTCGATGAATATAACGGACAGCCTGTTGCCTTGCTGAAAGAGTATAATGGTGGTAAATGTTATATCTTTGGCTTCCCACTATCATTTATGGAAATGGACATGGTTAAAACAATGCTGTCGCAGATAGTTGAAGAAATAGAACAATAGAGTAAAGTGTTTAAATTATAAAGGAGAAATTTATGAAAAGATCAATATTAACAAATTCTTTTATAGTGATTTTTATACTGTCACTATTGATTTTTATGGGATGTGAAGATAAAAAGACACCAAACGGTGAACCCATTATAGACCTGGATGATATAAATCCCATTTTTATTGATTCCTGGGACCTCTGGGAATTACAGCAAACACCAGCATTAGCAAAAAGTAGCGGAATATCCAAACAATCCTCACCTGCTGTTACTCAAAGAGATGATTCATTGAATCCTTTTCTTATCGAAGAATTATATATGATCATCGAGAAACATCAGATAGTAATAGGCGGTGATACTTATAGTTCTTCTGCTGACGATATTGAAAGTATTCATATGGTAGAGAACCAGATATGGACTATCGATCCGGAAGATAATGAAAAATATCTTTATGATTATTATTACAATGAAGATACAAAGGCTCTATGGCTTAGATCTGAAATTACTTCTAATCTTGTCTGGTCATTCAATCCTCCTGATTCGGCGTGGGTCGATCTTGCAGATTTTATGATGTTCTTTAAGAATAACAGCGGACCTAAACTTGATTTAAGCGAACCGGAAAATAATACTTGTATCGACGAATTAGAACCGTTATTTATATGGGAAAGTTATCCTGCATACGAATATAATATCCAGGTAAGAGGAGATACCTTATTCAGCGAAGAAGATAATTTTGTTATTAATGAAATTATTATAGATTCCGTAAATCAATATCAAACTCAACCAGGTGAACTGGAAAATTACGGTAATTATTTCTGGAGAGTAAAGGGAGATAATTGTGACTGGAGTGATATCTGGAGCTTTGGCATCAGTATTGTTGTTGATCTGGTAAATCCTGGTGGTGGCTCTCATATAGGAGCTAAACCAACTTTTGAATGGTCAGATTTTGATGGCGCAACCGAATATACTATTCAAATTTCAGAAGATAATTATTTCCAGAATGAGGTAATTACAGCTACAATAACAGATACCTTCTATGTTCATTCGGATAATTTATTACTTGATAAAAAATATTATTGGAAAGTTAAAGCAGATAATACCCAGGGTAATTGGAGTGAAATATCGAGTTTTTATACAGATGGTATTGTTGTATTAGTCGAACCGATAGACGAAGAAACTGAAGTTGATATACCTGTTGCTTTTGAATGGGAAGAGATGGATAATACATCTGTCTATACTCTTGAGGTGGCTACCGATATTGATTTTGAGAACATTGTAATTAATGAGGAAATTTCCGAAAATACATATACCGAATCCGGTGTGTTGATCAATTGTAATACTCCATATTATTGGAGAGTAAGTTCTGATGTGACAATAGGTTCAAGTGAAGTCTTCAGCTTCATTACAAACATTTCACCTCTTTTGATCAATCCTGTAAATGATTCTACCGGTGTAGGAGTTATTACAAAATTTACATGGGGAGTATATACTGGTGCCGATGAATATCAGATCCAGGTAGATATAGATATAAGTTTCAGTGATCCTATTGTTGATTCTTATATTTACTATGATGGAGAAGCTATCTCTTGTAGTACTGCTTCATCGATCAATCAATATGATGATGATACTAAAATAGACTTTATTCCACTTTTGGTAGAAGACTTCGAAGGAGATACGGAGTATTTCTGGAGAGTTAAAAACGGGCTGGATTGGAGTGAACCATGGAGCTTTACAACAGCTTCTCTTGGTGGACAAACAATCCTTGATCTACCGGAAAATGAAGAAGAAAATGTCTTGCAGGTTCCTGAATTGGAATGGGATGATTTTTCCAATACAACATACTATAGAGTAGAAGTTTGTGACGAATCATCTTTCACGGATACTCTATGGGTGAATCATGTTACCGGAAGTACTTCATACACTTTAGACGAAAGCACTGAAATGCTGCTTGTGGGAGAGGTATATTACTGGAGAGTTAGAAGTGATCTCGGTAATTGGAGCGAAACTTTTTCATTTACCGTTCAAACGGGCATACCATATAATACATCAATTTCTGTTAAACCGGAAACACCTCATAAAGTTGATATAAGCTGGGCACTCGGTTATGGCTTTCATACTGTATTCATAATAGAGAGGTCCTTAGATGAATTAACCTGGGAAAATATCGGAACTGTTCCTGAAAGTGGTGATTATATATTTGCTGATCTGGGTAGAGATGAAAATACAACATATTATTACAGGATCAGCACACAAAATCCAGTAGGATATAGTGAACCCACGAGTACTTTAGAGATAACAACTTTGAGCTTCTCTTTAACTAATCAACCGGAAATGATAGATGTTGCATTTGGCACATTTGATATGGGAAGCAATGATGGCGATGATGATGAACAACCTGTTCACGAAGTAACATTAACTCATTCATTTGAACTCGGAAAATATGAAATTACAAATGAAGAATATTGTGAGATCCTTAACTGGGCACTTGGAAAAGGAAAAGTGAAAGGAGTATTTACCACAGCAAATGTCTCGGGTTATGCTCCGGGTGCATTAGATATTTCAAAGCTCCTCGAAGATGAAAGTCTTGGATATTGCCAGGTTGTTTTCGATAATTCTGAGAGCATATACAAAGTTGAACCTGGTATGGATAACTTACCGGTTACCGGTGTAACCTGGTTTGGTGGAGCAATATATTGTAATTGGCTCGGTGAGATAGATGGATTAACCACACTATACACAGGAACAATTCCATTAAACTGTAATGTATATGATGATGAAGGTTATCGCCTTCCTACAGAAGCTGAATGGGAATTTTGTGCAAGAGGTGGTAATGATAGTGGAGGATACACATACAGCGGAAGTAATACGGTAGGAGATGTTGCCTGGTATAATGGAAATACTACAGGAATCCAGCCCGTAGGTCAAAAAGCAGATAATGAAATTAGCACCTTTGATATGAGCGGTAACTTATGGGAATGGTGTAATGATGAATATGATGCAGAATATTATTCTTCAAGCCCACCCACAGACCCGACAGGACCTGGAGGAAGCATTGGAAATTATGACCGCATGTTGATCCGGGGAGGTAGCTTTGAATTTGAAGAATATAACCTGAGAAATGCAAACAGAAGTAATTGTAAAGCTAATCTGAGTTATGGCAGAGTTAACACTGGTATCGGTTTCAGGATACTAAAGATCAATCCATAATTCAAGAATAAATGCATGATAAAAGCACCCGGATATTTTCGGGTGTTTTTTTTATTTGAAAGTTAAACACTTTTCCTTAGGACATACTTTTATACATTTCAAACAATGAATACAATTAGGATCGGTGATATCTTCGTATTTTGATATATCGATATTCATCGGACAATTTTTATTACATATATAGCAATCCACACAAATCTCCCAGTTCCTGCTTATCATCTGTCTCTTTATTCTCAGTAACTTTCCAATGAATTGAAATATATTCATTAAAGCAGCATAAGGACAGAGGTAACGACACCAGAATCTTTCAATAAAAAAACCACCGATGAATAAAATAAGCAGTATGATCAGACCATAGATTGTAATGCTACCCGGAAAAGATAGCATCTGTATAGGACAGAACTTCATAAATACATAATGAGAAAAATCCAAAACGAGGTACAATATAATTATCAGAAAGATGTATTTTATAATTCCCAGCATCTTGTGTAGTTTATGCGGTATTCTGTTTTTGTTTTTAAATGTATTCATTTTGAAAAGGTATTCCTGTATAGTTCCCAGAAAGCAGATATATCCACAGAATTTTCTGCCGACAAAAATAGTTGAAATCGCTACCAACAACCCAATAATTACCATTGGGATATAGGCAAAATGACCTTTGAAATACATTGGTCCGAAACAAACTAAAGAGTGTGGACAGAACTGGTGAACAGTGTTCAGCTTTCCTGCAATAGCTGCCAGGATAATGATGACCCAGAGACCCAGGAAAATATTCTGGATCAGTTTTCTCACTACAAATTTATTCATGTAAACTATCCTCGTTATGCATTTTAATGCATCCCTTTTTTATTACAGCAGCTATTTTGATTTCTGCTATTGAACCAGATGTGAATATATCATCCTGCAGGCAAATAAAATCTGCCTGCCTGCCAACTTCCAGAGTTCCAAGTCGGTCTTCATCAAACGATAGTTCAGCAGCATTTTTCGTATAAATTTCTACAGCCTGATAAGCACTTAATCTTTCATTTTCATTGTGAATTCGTGTAGCAGCATCGATTCCTTTTAAGGCATTCATTTCAGTGATATACCAGTCCGAACTTCCTGTTAGCAATATTCCCCGTTTATAAATCGAAGCCAATCTGTTAGTTCTTAATGTACGTTCTTTTCCCAGCCTGTCTTCATATAATCCTCCGGGACTTGCCCAGAGTCTATCGAACATAGGCTGCATGATAACACTTACTTTGGCATTTTTTTCTCTATCCAGGATATCTTCCGAAGTAAGCTCATTGTGAATAATAGCATGCCTTAGATCTTTAGGATCATCTTTTTGAACTTTCTCATAAATTGCCAATATCTGGGAAATTGCTGCATCACCAATACAATGAACAGCAACTTGCAGATTATTATTATGTGCATTTTGAATTAAATTATTCCAGGATTTACTGCTTCGGTAAAGAGAACCGAAATTACCGGGTTCATCACTGTAGGGTTTCAATAGCGCTGCTGTATGTGAGCCAAAAGAACCATCTGCCAAAACGCATCCGCCAATTCTTGGAGAACCAACTTCCAATACTTTTGCTACATCTGTGATTTGCGGATATAGTATGAATTCAACCGGGAATCGATGCAGGTTATTCTTAATAAATTCGTAGTGTTTTGTATTTGAATGTCCATCGCCGATCATTGTGTGAATGGTTGTATGACCTCCATTCACTGCAATATTTGCTGCTTTGTGATATATCTTCAGAATACTCTCATCGTCAAAATTCCGGTGAAACCAGTTGGCGGCTTTTCCGTTTTCTCTTTGGGAAAGATATCCGTTGAAATTACTCGGTAGAGCTGTGTCCCAATCTATTGATTTAGCTGCTTTTGTATTTATCACACTGGAATGACCGTCAACTCGTCTTAAAATTACGGGAATGTCGGAAAAAACTTTATCAAGTTCGGATGCGGTAGGAAAGCGTTTCTCATTCACCAGTCTTTCATCGAAACGAAAGGCAAATATTTTTCCACCGACTGGTTTTGTTTCAGAAAGTATCGAGAAAACATCTTCCAAAGCAGCAGCTTTTTCCAGATCAGCTCCCAGACTATACAATCCACCTTCGAAAGAATGGGTATGAGTATCTATAAAACCAGGATAAACAAAAGAACCCTGCAAATCCTTTTTTTCGATTCCAGTTAATTTGGGGATAGTATTAAATATTTTTTTTATAATTCCATTATCAACAAGAGCTGCTGCAAAAAAATCATTTTCATGTTTCATCGAGTAAAATCTGGCGTTGTAGAAAAGTTTCAAAATATTCTCTTTAACATATTATAGAAAAGCGTAACAGGAAATCCCATCACATTGAAATAACAGCCCGAGACACGTCTTATGAATTGGCTTCCATATCCCTGAATGCCGTAAGCTCCGGCTTTATCCATAGGCTCTTTTGTCTTGATGTATTCATCGATCTCCAGGGCAGAAAGCGGATTGAATTCCACTCGTGTCTTCTCATAATCTGAAATCAGGTTATTCTTATATGCAATTGCAACACCTGTATATACATAATGACCGGCACCTGAAAGCTGCGTTAAGAAATCTGCAGCCTGATGAATATCACGTGGTTTGACTAAAACATTTTTATTATGATAAACGATAGTATCTGCAGCTACTATCAGATAATCATTATCTACTTTCTTCCGAATTTCTATAGCTTTATTTTCTGCATGGAATT
>JAUVLE010000045.1 GCA_030595905.1 Candidatus Cloacimonadota bacterium
GACCAAAATTTATCTTTTGTAATCCAAATCGTGCTTCAAACTGACTGCTCGAATATCTTATCCAACCACGATAAATTTCAACTTCCTTTTCTTCAAAAGTGATGAAGTCGTTTTTAATATATTGGTATGATAGGTTGGCAATCGTTTCAAAATCTATCTCGAAGTTTTCTTTCGGAATTATGTTCAGCGAAATTGTCGATTTGTATTGAACTCCAAGATGATATCGCTGTGAACTTGATTTTTCAAAAAGAGATGCCCGACTCCAAAAATCGTTTTTCAAATTAAAAACCTTCGCCTGCATTTGAGAGCAAAATAAAATTAATAAGCAGAATATTTTAACTTTCATTATATTTTTCCATAATTGCATCTATGATCTGTTCATCAAATATTTCTATAGAACCTTCCGGAGCACCGAGAATTCTTTGAACAGAAGTCTGATATATATTGAAATGCTTTTTCATTTCCTCGACGTTATCCGGATTTTCTTTCAGACTCATCATCAATTCAGCATTGTATTCTCCCAAGGAGCTTCCGTAAAGCAGAATGATCCTGGCAGTTGCTTTCGGAAATTCAATCTTAAATACACCTTCTTTCTTCCCCTGTTCCAGGATTGCACTTAACAATGGGATGGTAAGTTCATTTGCTATTTTGTCCATTTTATAACGCAAAATTAAGTTTTTGTCATCATAGAGTGCACTGGAAAGTGAAATAATTAAATCTATGTTTTCAACTTTGTACATACTTGCCTGACGATATAATTCATTTAATTTAGTAGTAGCATCCAAAGAATTATCATTCACAACTGGTTCCAATTTGCTAATAATTTCATTCGTGAACTTTTCCACGATGTTATCCAGAAGATCTTCTTTGGATTTGAAATAATGATAGAAAGTCCCTTTTGAAATTCCAATGGTCTCTATTATGAAATTCACCGAAGTGTTTGCATACCCATTTTGATAGAAAAGTACTCGGGCAGTATCCATTATTTCTTTTTTTCTTTCTTTGTATTCTTTTACAATTCGAGCCATTCATCCTCCTAAAGTCATATCAATAAACTAAACCTTTGGTCTATACCGACCGTCGGTCTACAAAAATATTTTTATGATTTATCCGTCAAGAACTTTTTTTATCTCCCATCTGTCTTTCTGCCTGCCAAGCCGAAGTTTTTAACGTAGGCTGGAGGAAATACTCACAAAGGCATTCGACGACTTGTCCCGTCGTAGCCTTGGCGAAGACGGAAGAATCTATGTTAGAATTAAAGTGTTTATCCTCCAAACCCATTTTATTTCATACTGTTAACTTATTAAATCCTTGACACATTTCTCCAATTTCTCATTTTTTTCAAGGTTTATGGAACTCACTGATTAGGGAGAAATGATGGTCCTGGTTTTCGATAATAAGGAATATGATACGATAATAGTAAATCCCGAGAATATGTGTGTAACCTTGCTGGGATTGCAATCATTCTTATCCGGGACTTATTAAAATAATGAATCTTATATAGTATTCTTATGTAAGAAGGGGAGTAGAAAAAAAATTATATTAGGAAATATGATTAAAGAATTATTAATTAGAATAATAACTCCCGAAGTAATTTCTGTTATTATTTTAGCTGTTGTTTTGTATTATACAGTTAGAACTTTTGACTTTTCTCAACGACCTTATGTGGGAGTAATAAAAACTGAACCAACCTGGACAGATTCTGATTTACATTTAAAATTCAAATTAATAAATTCTGGTAATGTTCCAGCTGTTGATGTTAAAACTAACGTTAAAATAACTATTAATAACGTAATTACATCAGATGTTAAAGGAACATCTGAATTTATTTTATTTCCAAATCAGTTTACTTTTGGAACACAGATAATTCATAATTTAGATAAAAATCAAATAGATAAATATGATATACAGATAGAAGTACTAATAACCTATAAGAGACATTCAAAACCTTTCAAGAAAAAATATGTGACATTTCAGCATTTTAAATTCGATTCTAAGGGTACAAGCATAATAGATGGTTATTTATAATAGTTACATAGGTTTGTCATATTTATGGTAAGGTGTTGTATGATGGATGGTTTTAAAATTATATTAATAATTAATAAACAAAGGGGATTTTATGAAAACTAAGGTTATAGAAATCATTGATGGTGATACATTTCGTGTATCACCAGAATGGAAATGGGATGACAAAACCGGTGATACTGTTCGACCAAAAGGTTATAATACACCTGAAAAAGGTGAAGAAGGTTATGAAGAAGCAAAAGAAGAGCTTATAAATTTAATTGATGGTGAAACTGTTGAATTAAAGAATGCAACCAATATATCTTATGGTCGATTAGTATGTGATGTTTATTATAACGGAAATAATATAGCAGACTATTTTCCGGATTATCAATAGAATTATCAATAGTCTTATTATTAGCACTCATGGAGCTCGCTAAGATTCTGTTTAGTAAGTTAAATATTATTAATCTATGGGTGCTGATTGTAATGTTGAATGATTGTTATTTAGATGGTATAATGGATGTTAGCAAGTCTTATGGAACTTAGATCATGACCAAAGAAGAAACTGTTCGATTATTTTATCAGTATGTTCGGTTAGCTGTAATTGATTCATTAACAGAAATTCGGAAATGGGAAAATGAGGGTAAGTTTTTCTTAAAGCACATAGGATTTCCAGAAATTTATTACTTAAAGAATGGCTTACCCTGGTTCAATAAAAAAAGTGGGATTTCTGATGATAGCCCAATTGACTATAACTATCTCTATAGTGCCGAGTCAAAGAAACTTATTCCCCCACCTCAATCATGGAATGATTTATGGGATTTTGTGAAGAACAATACTCGACTAAAATCATACTTTGAAGTAGACCATTTTGAAAAGCTTAATAAAGAAAAAGAAGAATCTTCTTCTATGATTTTAATCACCGCACAACTTAAGAAGCTAGTTGATCATTATATCCATTCAACCAGCACTAAGTATTTTATTAAGCGCAAATTCATACCGCATTTTAACAAATGGGCAAATGCTTGTTTTAATACTAAGCTTTTAGTTGATATTGTTATCCCAATTCTCATACTCGACTTTGATATTACTAATCTATACACACTAGATGATTTTGTTCATATTGAAAAAATGTCTGAGAAATTACATTTAACTAGGGCACCGATTTTTGATTCAACCATATCTATAAATAAAGATCTATCAAGTGCATCCACTCATGCTATAGTATTTTCTAATTGGGAATTTCAAAATCAGACATATAGGAGTAGGAATTTAAGTACTTCTAGTCTCGATAGTTTAGCTCCAATAATTCCTCAAATCAATCACTTTTTCTCAGCTCTTCGTATTGTGACTGGTCATAAAACTGGTTATGCACAGATTATTACACGCCCTGTAAAATGGTGTGACAACTGGTCTGCAAATATCGAAGAGTATCCATCAACTACTATCAGAGCTTATGGAGAGGCTATGGAACAAAACTGGTATCCTATTGATAGAGCGATTGTGACAGAAGATCAAGTTAAAGAAATAATAAGGGTATTTAAGGGTTTAGTGGGGAGTAAATCAAATCGTCTCAATGTTGCATCGAATCGGTTGAATGCAGCCTATCTTCGAAAAGAAGAAACAGACTCAATAATAGACATATGTGTTGGTCTTGAAGCACTTTTTGTAGGAAATGATAGAGGAGAGATAACTCACAAATTGGCTTCTAGAATAGGTGCTTTATGGTCACGAAATCCAGGAATAAATCTTTCCCCCTTCGAAGCATTCAATGCTGTAAAGAAAATTTACGACTACAGAAGTGTAGTAGTGCATGGATCAAAGAAGGTTTCTAAGAAACGACTTATTAAAGCTCGCTCTGGCAAGGAAATTGAGACTGTGAATTTTGGATTGGATATTCTCCGACATGCAATATTGGTGATGGTACAAAATCAAAAATATTTGGAAGATGGAGTCCTTGACAAACTTCTTTTCGAAGATGCAAAAAACGCTAGCTAATAAGCGTCAATTCAATACAAGAAGTCAGTGGGATAATATATATCAGCATTCATGGACTCGCTCAGATTCTATTTATTAAGTTAAATATGATTGATCTGTGGGTGCTGGTTGTAAAGTTGAATGATTATTATTTTAGCGGTATAATGGATGTTATACTGCTTTAAAATATGTAATTAACGGGGAAATTTTATGGAATTCTTAACAACTCCAATTCAATCTACAATTTTAGTAGTTTTAACATCTGCATATTTCTTAGTTGCTTCAGTTTCAACATATGATATAAGAATAATTCAAGCAATAAAAGATGGGCAAAATTTAAAGCAATTGCCTAATTGGATTTCTATTTTTCATTGGTTACTTTGGCTTATATGGATTTCCATTTTTATACTAAATTGGTATTATGGGTTAATATTGTTTGGAATAAAGTTTATATTAAAAGTCATTCCTGTTTTAGAAATTGTGGGTAGTTTTTTACTAATTCCCTTCGATCCAAATAATAAAAAGAAACATAAATAAAAAAAAATGATAAATTTACAGAGGATATTGAAATTTAAGTGAGATGATGTGTTAACTGAATAAAAAAAAGCTCGATCAAATAATCGAGCTTCTTTTTTTAAGATGAACAAATAAGTCTATACTACTGAAACTTGAACGGCTCTCATGCCTTTCTCAGTTTCTTCAGTTTCAAACTGTACTTCTGCACCTTCAGGTAGTGATTTAAAACCATCACCTACAATACTTGAGTGATGAACGAAATAATCCTTTCCATCTTCAGATGAAATGAATCCAAATCCTTTTTGTTCATTAAACCACTTTACTGTGCCTTGAGACATACTATACTCCTTGAATTTTTTTGGGATAAATCCCTAGCGAATAAGTCTAAATACTGCTATGTATATTCCCTATAATTAAATTGGGTAAAATAATAGAAGAATTAATTACACTTAATCAGTGTGTGTCAGATGATTTTTCGCTAATTTATTGTCAACCAGTTAATTTTTTATATAATTAGTTAAGCATAAATGCCTAACCCGTGCCACCCCATAAGAGTTCAAGTGAAATAGGAAATCATAAAACCATTCGCAAGGTTTTATTTCAAAAGTACTCGTCCTCTGTAGTTTTAGCGTAAAAGCAGCATTTTCTTAACTTGCGAATAGTTGTCAGATTTCAACTTATTTAAATTTAATCTGCTGTTATTAAAAAAAATTTCTTTATATCAGAATCTTCTATTGGTAAAGTAATTACTCCACTGTCCGTTATTGAAGTTTCCAACACCCAGCTTGATCCCTGAAAATTTGCATAAGGATCATTACTCGAATAAATATAATAGATATATCCTTTATTCAGCCATGTAATTTGAAGACTATCTCCATTGCAGATGACCATAATATTAACACTATCAGGAGGATCTAATGTTGGAAATACAGACCTAAAAGTATTCAATTTTCCATATCCGATCTGATAATTAGGTTCGGTTCCTGCATTATCTGTATATTCATCTGTAAAGGCATAATCGTGCAGATTGGTTTTTATATCGGAAGGTGCAGCCGAAGGTTGTTTCTGCAGCATTAAGGCAATTGCACCTGCCACATGTGGAGCTGCATAACTTGTTCCGCTTCCTGATGCATAATAAGTGGTGTCACTATTATAATGAGGAACATAGACCATCAGATTTCCGGCAATATCCGGTTTTTGTCTTCCATCACGCGTGGGACCTCTACCGCTGCCTGAATATATCGTACCACTGTCGTTTAGTTCGCCACCATAGAATCCGGCTGCAGCAACTGTCTGATTTCCGCTTGCCAATCCGTTCAATGTTTTACTGGTATTTCCACCGGAAGCAGAAGTGAAGTAATTTCCATTATAAGTAAAACTCCAACCATCGATCTGTCCGTTTTGAATAGAATCTCCTCTAAGTTTCACTTTCCAGGTACCTGTAGCAAAAGAATCTGCTGCGGTAGGTGAAACATAGATCGTGATATGATGATCACCGTTGGAAGGATCATCCGTACAGTTGTAAATTTCCCTTATGCCGTCATTTGTTGTGTCCACATAAGTGCTATCATAAGAGATCGGACCTATTTCCGCAAGGTTGGGAGAATCGAGATATACGGAAAGCGTATCATTACCTGAAAACCAGAGGTCGATCACAAAGTCATCATTTGCTACATCGATTTCAAAAGTATGAAAACCATCCTGCGAGATCGTAGTCTCGGCATGTATTCTCTGTGAGCCGGAATTACCGCAGGCAAACACAACAATATTTCCTGCTCCGCACAGGTTATCTATTGCTTCCACCCGCAGGGATGTTCCGTCATGAGGACCATATTGATTTCCCAGGCTGATATTTACAACAGCAGGCTTTCCGAGAGCAGAAGCTTTATTCACGATGTATTCCACGCCATCCTGCAAATATGTACTGCTTGCAGATGAACTTCCCTTGACGTAGATTATATCTGCATTCGGAGCCATTGCAGAATAATCTTTTCCATTTGGAGAAGCAGAACCGTCTCCTGCCATTATCCCGATGCATGTATTTCCATGATAACCCGGAGTTTGGTAGCACGTGCCATTATTAATGGCAACACTGTCATATTCGGTTCCATAAGTATAGCCTGCGGGGTGATTACTTCCACCTGAACCTGTAGATTGATCCCAGATGTAATAAATGCGCGTATTGCCATTATTCTTCTGAAAATCTTCGTGAGTGAACCTGATTCCATAAGGATCGATAACGGCAGCTACAACGCCGGTCCCGTCGTAACCTGCAGTCTGGGATGCATCTGCATTATTACCGATGTAAACTGTTCCTTCTATGCCTGTTTTTGTAGAATCTGAAGTGCTTACTTCCAGAAGAGGGAAATCCTTCGTATTAGCTTCCAGCCGGAATATATTTTCATCTTGTAATAGATTTTCTAATTCTTCAAATTTGATGATGGAAGCTGCAATATCTCCGGCTTTACTTTGAACGGGAATATTTTTTTCGTGCAGTTCGCTTTTTGAATAGGATGTTCGATATGATATGGAGATGTGGGGGATATTATCAATATATTGTATCGGAGTAATTTTTTCTTTATCAAGATATTCCGGGCTTTGTTTATATATCCGATAGATCCGTTGAAGAAGCGGATCCATTTTTCTTATTTCATTTTTTGTAAGGCAAAAAAGAAATAGAGGTATTAAAATAAGAATGATAATAAAAATTAATTTTGGTTCTTTCATTTTAAAATTCTCCTTTTAAAGATTATTTAGTGAGTTCTGCACTGCACGGAATAAAAATGATCCAGCTAAGAAGCAAACCGACCGAAATTTAATCTGAAGCATTTACTCCGGCTTTAATTGATGTCGGATCAAACAAAACAAACCTGAATGTTTGAATTATTTATGTCAAAGAAAATATTATCTTGCTGGTTCAAGCGGGATTCCAATTATTCATTAGGGCAGGCGATTGAACAAAATGTTATGGATTCCCGATTTTTCGGGAATGACGAACATTAACTACTTTCTACAGCGTCTTATGTTCATCTTTTGGAATCCCTTACAGTTCCCTTTCAGCAAAAGGTTCACCTCGTGGAATCTCCGATTATTCGGAGAAAATCTTTGATTTTATTCAACAGGGGGAAACGTAGAAATGCAAGAAGAAACTTCTTTCTACGGCGTCTTATGCTTTCCTTTGAGAAAATTCCGCTTTATGTAAACTTTTTCAAGGTAAGTTCGGTATTATTTCACACACACAGTTTTAATATTCACAAATTCCTTTATTCCGTAATGCGAAAGCTCTCTGCCGAAGCCGCTTTCCTTGATACCGCCAAAAGGTAACCTTGGATCAGATTTAACAAAATCATTAACAAAGCAGCAACCGGCATCCAGAAGATTGGCAGCGATATTTTTTCCTTTCTTTATGTTGGATGTGAATACAGCAGCACCCAACCCGAATTTTGTATCGTTAGCGATTTCTATTGCTTCGTTCTCATCCTTTGCAGAAATAATGGCAGCAACGGGTCCGAAAAGCTCTTCATCATAAGCCGGCATTCCTTTGGCTACATCGGTTAAAATGGTAACAGGATAGAATGCTCCTTCCATTTGCGGGATATATCCACCGGTTAAACATTTGGCACCTTTATCAATGCTTTGTATAACTTGCTGGTGTAGTTCATCTCTAAGGTCGGTTCTTGCCATGGGTCCGATGGTTGTTTCTGGTGAAAGTGGATCACCCATAATTTGATTTTCCATTTTTTCCAGGAAAAGTTTTTCAAATTTATCTCGAACAGCATCCACAACAATAAATCTTTTAGCAGCAATGCAGCTTTGTCCGGAATTTATCAGTTTGCTGATAACGCATTTTTCTACTGCAATCTCTATATCGGCATCTTCCAGAATAATATACGGATCGCTGCCGCCGAGTTCCAGAACGCATTTCTTTATCATTTCACCGGCTTTAGCTGCAACTGCTCTGCCTGCCGGTGTACTGCCGGTAAGTGTAACTGCTTTAACACGTGGATGTTCAATGACAGCAGAAACCTGTCTGCTTCCTATCAATAATGTCTGAAAAACATATTTCGGGAATCCTGCCTGAAGGAAGATTTCTTCGATTGCCAGAGCACAACCGGGAACGTTCGATGCATGTTTGAGAAGACAAATGTTACCTGCCATCAGAGCAGGTGCTGCAAACCGGAAAACCTGCCAGAAAGGAAAATTCCACGGCATCACAGCCAGTACAACACCCAGAGGATTAAACGTAACAAAGCTGCTGCTCATCTCGGTTTTGATTTCTTCTTGCGAAAGAAATTTTTCTGCATTATCTGCATAATATTTGCAGACCCATCCGCACTTTTCTGCTTCCGCTTTTCCACTGCGCAGGAGCTTGCCCATTTCTGCTGTCATCAATTGAGCAAATTCATCTGATCTTTCCTGCAGGATTTCTGCTGATTTTTTCATCAAACCTGCCCGATATGTAAAACTGGTTTCTTTCCACTTCCGGAAAGCAGTATGAGCATTTTCGATTTTTGTTTTCACCACGTCAGGAGTTAATTCTTTGTATTCTTTTATTTTTCGATTATTGTACGGATTTATTGAAATGATCATAGTTTACCTTCTGCTCAATTTTCTTGTCATTCCCAACTGGATTGGGAATCTATTTCCTTTTATTTTTGTGGATTCCCGTTTTCACGGGAATGACATTACTTTTAGTATAATTTGTTTTAACCTTTTCCTGGAAAATGATTCCAGCTACAATGAGTATCATCCCGACAATAGTAGAAAAAACGATCCTTTCCCTGATTACAAGATTAATGAATAAAAGCGATAAAAATGGTGTGAGATATATGAGGTTATTCACTTGAACTGTAATACGTGACAGCTTAAGTGCTTTCAACCAGAAAATAAAAGTGATTCCCATCTCGAAAAGACCAATATAAACAGCTCCAGCCAGTCCTTTCCAATTTGGTAGAAGAGGAGCTTTTATAAAGAGAATAAACGTGAAAAGAAAACCAAAACTGAAACTGAGAAAAAGTTTAGCGATTTCATCTCTCTTATCCTTTATATTAAAAATAAAAAACAGTGCCCATACTATTGCACTTGAAAGTGCTAATATTACTCCGTAGGTGTTTTTAAATTTCAGGTTAAGCAGATTTCCGTGTGTAGAAATTACTATCACACCCACAAAACTAATGAAAATAGCTCCAATACTTTTTATAGATATTTTCTGTTTCAACAGGGGAATGGAAAGAATCACGATCATAATCGGCCAGATGAAATTGAGAGGTTGAGCTTCCTGTGCGGGAAGAAGCGTATATGCCTTAAAAAGAATAACGTAATAAATGAAAGGATTCAGCATTCCCAGAATGGCAGAATGTAGGTAATCTTTAACAGAAAAAGAAGATAGAAGTTTTATCTTATTCTGGAACAGCAAAATAATGAATGATGCCATTGCAGCTGTTAAAGAAGAGAAGAACAGTAATTGTATGATTGTTAGATATCGCAATGTGATCTTGAATGCAGAAGCGGCAGTAGACCACAATAACACAGAAAGAATTGCATACAGGTAAGCTTGTTTCTGCGTTTTCATTTTTATTTTAAAGGTTCGATATGAATTGTAGATTCCATTTTGAGTTCGGAACGAATAAGAGATTCCATTTCATCTGCTACCTCATGAGCTTCTTTCAGCTTCATTTTGGGTGGAAGTTTAATGTGGAATGTGATCTCTTTGTGGTCACCATAATTATGGATATGAAGATGATGTAAATGAATGGGAAAATTTATTCGAGATTTTAGAAGTTCTACTAATGTATCCATCAATTCCTTGTCCGGTTTCTCTCCTAATAATGTGCTTATCGAACTTTTGAGAATTTCAAACGCAACATGGAATATCAACAGGGACATAATTAATCCCAGTGCGCTGTCTGCCCACCAATAGAACTTACCGAGGAAGATACCGAACAAAATAACCAGCGAAGAAAAAGCATCGGTTCGATGATGCCAGCCGTCTGCGATAAGCAGTTTTGATCCTGTCTTTTTTCCACCCCAGATTGCGAATCGAGCCATTAACTCTTTTACAACTACAGAAATCGCAGTAATGATTATTGCGGGTTTACCGAAAGATGCAGCTTGATGAAAATAGAACTTCCGGATGGATTCAATGAGAAAATTTCCACCTACAACAGCAAGAATTATACCGATAATAACAGTGGCAATGATCTCTGCCCGCCCATGACCAAAAGGATGTTCTTTGTCGGCAGGTTTATTTGATATTTTAAAACCGACGAGCAGAATTATGGAAGAGAAAGAATCTGAAAGAGTGTGCCAGGCATCTGCAATTATGGCAACGGAACAGGATAGTATTCCTACATAGTATTTGAGTCCAAAAAGGATAATGTTCAGAAATATCGAACTTATCGCTTCGATATAACCGATGGACGTTTTTCTTTTCATAGGTCGATTTTTATTAATGGGACCAGCATTTCATCTTCCGTAAGCCCGGCATGATGTGCCAGGAATTCTTTTTTCCACTTTCCATTCTGCATATAGATGGATTTCATGGCAGTAGCGGAAATTGCAATTGCCAGGTAATCTCCCAGGAAATCATCGATCTTGGGATGCATTGTGCCACTGCCCAGATAGCCTTTGGCAATGAATTCTTGTCTCGTCAGGAAGATAAAATCATCTTCATATTTTTTTATAACTTCCTTAAACTTATCCATTTTATGTGGTTTCACAAAGAAGCTGATAAATCTGGGTTCAGGGAAAGTGGGCATATATAAACAATCGAACAGATCTTTATCCTCATTCACATAATGATATTGCTGTATATCCACAAGTCCATGATCGGCAGTAACGAAAATGGTTGTGTTTGTTCCTTTTAATTTGCCAGCTAATTTTTCTAATAATCTATCGGCATCACGTATATAATTATTTACTTCGTCAGAATCAGTTCCAAAGAGATGTTCCAGTTTATCCGGTAAGGGAGAGTAGGCATAAATGAATTTCTTCTGGTTTTTATTTTTCAGAATAGTTCTCTTGATCTTGCGAAATAAATGCTTTGTTTTATTGTAAGGAATAATTGCAGCAGGACCGGAATTCTTAATAGAATTTACACCTTTGCTGATCCATTTCAACGTAATAGTATAAAGTGCTGTATCCGGTGATTTGGCATTGATCAATTCAAAGATATTTTCTGCACCCAGATAATCATTCAAATTATATTTTTTTGCATCCTGGCAAGTGCCGGTTATCGAATCCCAGTTTGGAAGAAAATCTATATTTTTTGCAAACTCCTTGAAATATAAAGTCCAGCCAATTGCACCGTGTTCCCAGGGAGTTCTGCCTGTTAGAAGGGAAGTTATTGCAGCACTGGTTGTACTGGGAAATACAGAAGTAAGTTTGTCTTCAAGATGAGAAAACAGAAATTTGGCTGAGTCTTGTGCGCTTTGCAATAGCAGATTATATCCCAATCCATCCAAAATAATAACAACAATGTTTTGTTTTGTTTTTAGTTCTTCCACATCTAAGCAGGTTAAAACAGGGTGGAAAGGCTTAACATCGTAAGTTTGTAAAATTGTGGAAACCAGGTTAACGATACTTTTCTTATAATCAGGGGAAATAATGTTATGCTTAACTAAATCTTTTGATCTATTCATTTTAACAATTTTATTAAAGTTTATTTATATACTTTTGTTCCGATCTTTAATTTCTTTACATACATCACTTCACATGAACGATTGCCGGTATCGAGTCTGGATAAGCTTGAATACCACGCTGCTTTTGATCCTTTATATTTGCCAATAACGTTAACAAGATAGCCGTCAAGTTCGATCAGGTCAGATTTTTTTGCGAATATCAAAGCTTTAGTTATGTTCTCTGTAGCAGGTATTATGTGATGATTTGATGAATGTGATGCAACATAATCCATACTGAGAGGTTGTAAGTTCTGTGATTTATATCTAAATGTGTACCATCGTGATATTTGACGGAATTTGAATTCCTTGAACATTTCCGGCTTTGAGATGTCACCCCAGCCAAGAACCAGATCGATAGGAGATATTTTTGAACCCCATCCGTCTGAATATCTTTTTCTATGAAGTATCCTTGCAGAAATAACATATTTAGCCTGTGGAAAGAGTTTTAATTCAAGATCTTTCTTGTTAATAACAATAACTTCCAGATTGATGAGAGGTGCTTGATATGGTTCTTTATGAGCTTCTATTTCTCGTGTATCATATTCACTTACTTCTGGTTTATTATACAAATAATAACCAATTCCAAATCCTAAAAAAATTAGTAGAATTATTATTAAAGGTTTTGCCATTTTTATCTTCCTTTTTTTCTTTTATGTTGCATAAAGAAAACGCTTTATGCTTTTCTTAGGGGTTTTTTCAAATTCTTCCGAATATATCTCGATACTTGTAATATTCATATATCCGGGAAGGTGTAAATTCAATTGCTTCCTGTTATCGGTCATGATATTCACCAGTTCACGCTCCTGAATATTATTAATATCTACAGCTTCCATATCAGGATATACCAATGCAATAAGCTTTCCATCTTTTTCAATTACTATCGATTCCATAACAAAAGGCATATTATTGAGCTTTGCTTCGATTTCTTCGGGATAGATGTTTTTGCCGGAAGGACCCAGTATCATACTTTTACATCGTCCTTTAATAAATATGAAATTTTCCTTATCGATTACGCCCAGGTCTCCCGTATGAAGCCATCCATCTATATCCAGAGCTTCTTTGGATGCATCTTCATATTTATAATATCCACACATCACATTCTCGCCGCGAACCAGTATTTCACCAACTTCGTTATACGGATCTTTGGAATCTATTTTCACTTCCATCGTATCGACTATCTGTCCGGTGGAAGCCTTCTTGAAATCCTGCCAGGAAGTATAACTGATAAGCGGTGCACATTCCGTCATTCCATAACCTACAGTATATCGGAATCCGATGTTACGCAGGAATTGCTCGACTTCTTCGTTCAGAGCTGCACCACCGATAACGATCTCTCGGAAATTTCCTCCGAATACTTCTGTGAGCTTTGCATTAACCTTTTTATATATCACTTTTCGCATAAAGGGAATTTTCAGGAGTATTTTCATGGAACATTTTTCCAATGTTGGTTTAACCTGTTTTTTATAGATCTTTTCGATTACCAGCGGAACAGAAAGTATCAACCGGGGATGGATTTCGTCGAAGGCTTTAATGAGAACTTTTGGGGAAGGTATTTTTCCCAGGAACGTTATATGACATCCGCAGGTAACGGGGAAGAGGAACTCGAATACACAACCGAATACATGTGCAATAGGCAGGAAGGAAACGATTGTCTCACCCGGCTGGAGCGGCATATTATCTTGAGCAAAAACTATATTTGCAGCAAGATTGTTATGAAGAAGCATCACACCTTTAGAGAAACCGGTGGTGCCGGAAGTATAAATGATAGATGCCAGTTCACTGTTCGCCACTTCATCGAATTCAAGTTTTTCGGCAGTTAATTTTCCATCGAATCTTTCCAGGTAGGAGGTTTCGGTTTTTTCTAAAAGTATATTAAGGTTCTTTTTATTACTGTGCAGGATAGAAAGATCGGTGAGTGAGAAAATTGCCAGGAGATCCGGCATACTGGTTTCATCCAGATTTTCAAAGATAGTATCGGCAGCAAAAAAGAGAACAGAATCAGAATGATTGACGATGTGATGAATATCTGCCGGCTTGAAATCTGGAAGGATGGGAACTACAACCGCCCCGTAAGTTACAACTGATAAATAGACGATAGCCCAGTTAGTTGAATTTATTCCAATCACCGATATTTTATCGCCGCACTTTATTCCCATATTCCGGAAAAGATGATGCAGATATACAATTTTATCGGCAACATCACTGTATTTGTATGTTTCTCCTTTGTAATTGGAAAAAGCAGGAATGTCCCAGTTTTTACGGATCGTTTCTTCAAACATTTTAACAAGATTTTCTTTCATCATGATATTTCCTCCCGTATGCAAACAAAAAAAATATTAAATTGAATTTATATCAAGATTTTTTTTCACCTGTAATTATTTTGCAGGTAAATTTTTATTTCTTTTTCCAGTTCATAAATATCAAATTCTGTTTCTACCATTTCCTGAAAGGAGTATCCTTTTTCATCCAGAAGATAAGTGACAAGCAGCCTGAATTTGAGATAAGAAAAAGAAGAAGAGCCATGATTTCCGGAGCTGTACACAGTGTTAAAAGCATTCATCATATTCAGTGGATCGTCAATGGAGATATATTCGCAATAGCCTTCTTTTTTCCAGGATGCCAATTTACGGTTACCACCGATACCGATCTTCTTCTCGATGAGAATATGAGTTGCTTCGTGGGCAAGCACGCTGGAAAGTGATCTTTCATTATCTTCAACGGTATTTCGATAAACCTTATTGTTTTTTACATCCGTTTGAGAAACGAATATATTCCTGAAGATGGGAAAAGCTGCCGCAAAGGCATCTTTCTGCCCCGGAACGAATGCGGCATACAACTTGATACTGCTGCTGAGGAACATCCTGTATTTCACGCGTTCGTTATATATTTCCGAGCGGGAAAGCTTCTTTTCCACTTTATCGAGTATGCTGTAAATGTTGTCGTCTATCTCTTTATCGGAATAGATACGGAAATTCTTGTAAATTACCTTGTGATGGTAGACAGTAAGGTTAGGAAAAATTACAAGCACGATGAAGATCAGTGCCAGAGCAATAATTATATAGTACCCGGGATAACGCATTGGAAAACCTCCACCATTCAGGATTATTCGGCTGGTTTGTTTGTAAAGGAATAAATTTGTGGGTTCTGTTATGGTTCAAGCGGGACGATTGAACCAACAGGAATCAGCAATTAACGGCGACAATGACTCAAAATGAATAAAAGGAAAAATTTGACAATAAGTTAAATAAATTCTTTTTAGATTCAGACTTCTCAAAATGAAATGAATTGGGGATTTAATGACAGAATTGCATAAGTATTTTGAAGATTTGAAAAAAATTGGAACTGACGGAACAGAACATAATTATCGAACACCTTTTGAAAATTTATTGAATGAAGTAAAATCAAAAAACAATATAAAGATTATTCACGAACCCAAAAGAAAAGAAGGATTTGGTGCACCCGATTTTTTAATTGAGAAAAGTGGTGCTATCATTGGTTATATAGAAACAAAACAAATTGGTGAAAATCTGGACAAAATAATAAAATCACCACAAATAAAACGCTATCTATCAATTTCAGATAATCTCATTCTAACAAATTACCACGATTTTATTTTGATAAATGACGGCGAAGTATTGGAAAGAGCAATTCTATGTTTTCCGACAGATATAGAAAAAGCCGGATCAAAATTAGATGAGATAAATATCAAAAACGTTTTAAGATTATTTGAAAAATTCTTCTTTTCCGAGCCATTAAAAATAAGTAATTCAAAAAAGTTAGCAACCAGTTTAGCAGTCAGAGGAAGAACCTTAAAAGAATTTATAATTGAAATATTCAAAC
>JAUVLE010000091.1 GCA_030595905.1 Candidatus Cloacimonadota bacterium
ATTGGGATAATTACCATATAATTTAGTTTTCATAAGTGGTAGATCATCTCCGATAGAAGCTCCCGTTGATGATACGATCTTGATATCATCTATCCACCAGCCGGGATCTGTTAATGAAACATCACTTTCAAATCTGAATCTCAGGTATATATAATTATCAATATAATCAGCTATCGGGATGTTGTAACTATTCATTTGCGGATTCATAACATAATCCCAGGCTTTGTTTATTCCTGAAAATTTTACTAATTCATCCCAATTTGTTCCATCAGTTGAAACATCAACATAACAGAAATCCATATCATGTTCAGTATAATATTTCTGATGAAAAGATAAAACAGCATCATTACTTACGCCATTAAGATTTATTGGATTAATAGTAGTTAGAATTGAACTGGAATTATTGGAATAAAATTTATAAAAACCGTTAGGAACTAAACCGGAATTATTTGTAGCAACATTTGAATTTTCAAATATATCGTACTCAATTGCCCACTCACCGGTAACATCCCAGTTAGAAAATCCAGCTTCCCAATTCTCTTCAAAAACTACTATTTCAGGTTCAAGATCAACTACTAAATCATAAATTCCT
Source organism: Candidatus Cloacimonadota bacterium (assembly GCA_030595905.1). Taxonomy (GTDB): domain Bacteria; phylum Cloacimonadota; class Cloacimonadia; order Cloacimonadales; family TCS61; genus JACNIV01. The sequence goes on from JAUVLE010000091.1 coordinate 593, forward strand.
GCAGGAAAATCTACTGTTGAAATATACGGTACATAACCTTCAGAAATTACTTCGATGTTGTGTTCTCCTTCATAAGTTGTAAAAGCGCAACTGCCGTTAATCACTGCGATCGTATCTGCCGGAAGATATTCTCCGTAACCTACAATGATAGTTGCATCCAACGGACTGCCGCCGGAAGTGACCGTTCCACCCACAATAACTTCGTTTAAGGGAATAAGTTCCACATCTTTTATTTTCCAGCTTGAGTTATTCACGACAACACTATTAATTATATTCTCTTCGTATTCTTTCTTTACGACCCTGATGGTATAAGTTCCCGGCATAAGAGGTCGCCAGTATCTTCCGTAAAGTTCATCGGAAAGACGCGGAGCAAAATAGGAAGACTTTTTTTCTTCGATTATTATTTCTGCCACCAGAGGTTCCCCCGTATTCTGATCTGTGATATTTCCCGTAAGCATTGCTTTGGGAGCATTATAACCAATTATTCTATTCAACATCCAATAAGCACCCACAGTGCATCTTTCGCAGGTATCTTCTATCAATAATGAATCAGGCTGGATATTCTCTGATCCGCATTCTATAAGAAGTTGAAAGGTTCCATGCACCTGGTAGAACCAATCGTGAGAAAGACCTTTCCTACCCTGAGAAGCAGCAGGTTCATAATGTCCGGTTCCAGCTTCCGTAACTATAAGATTTGCTACATTCACACCGATAGATTCACTCAATTCAAAATCCGGCGGATATTTACCAACGTCATTCCAATTGTATGAATATTTTACTTTCTCACAATAAAGACCAGATCTGGAAGAATGCCAGTTTATGGAATAGATAAAATGCTGCTGGTCTGCCAGCGAGCGGATAGCCTGATTCCCACCTTCGGAAAATTGAGCAGGACCGCGATAATAATCGTTCCACTCTTCGGGTCCGGTTGCATACAATGTATCACCATGAATCCAGTTAAAGCTGTAATTACGATTAGTATCCACGCCATCTATATCGCCACCGGCTATGGGTACGTAATCGAATATACCGTTTTCATTATTATCTCTTTTATTTTTCCGGAATGTAACATCCCAGCCATCCATAACAACCTGCAATCCTTCCGGGTTATATGTAGGAACGAACCACATTTCAATAGCTTCAAGCCAGCAATTATATGGAGAAAGAAAGCGGTGTGTAATAATTTCATTTATCATATACATCGTGATCTCTATTCCCAGAACCTCTTCTGCGTGACACTGACCGGCAAACATCACAGCGGGTTTATCTTCATCCACAGTTACATTATTGGATATCTTTACTGCATAGATAGGGATCGGATCCTGGTATGGAACTGCTCCCAGAGTCGTTCCTATCTGCTGAACCATTACGATGTCGGGATAGAGAGTCTGCAAAGAATCTATCTCATCGAGAATTTCCTGGTAAGTATGATAACGCGGGTCTAACGTAACCTGAGCAGACAGTATTACCGACGTAAGAATTATTATAATTACAAATATCTTTTTCATTATGTGCTCCTTATTAATTTATATTATTGAGTTCAGCATAATTAAGGAAAATTTCATCGAATGACAACTCCAACACATCTGTCATACTCGACACGCCTGCCAAGCCGACTTGTCTGGGCGTAACATGAGGAATGACAATGCTGAAGGGACATCTCACGAACTAAAGACATACAAGGTATCATCCCAAAGCCTAACTACTGATTTCAATCGGTGGAAACAGAGTCCAACCAATCGGTGGAAACAGAAGAAAGACCATTATTCAATAGATTCCCGATTATTCGGGAATGACACTCCTTTACAAACCCGAGTCGGGTTCGCAAGGTCTATTTCATTTCACCAGAGGACTGGTGAACCACATTTATTTTATCAATAACATTTTACGAGTTTCAGATTTTAGATTATCAGCCTTCAATCTATAAAAATAAATTCCGGAACTTACAGGTTTATTGTTTTCATCTGTTCCATTCCAGATAATTTGCTGATTTGGGGATTTGTTGATTTGGAGATTTGAAAAAGTTTTAATCTTTTGACCCTTAATGTTGTAAATGTTAAGCTTTACGTTCTTAGCGTCCTTTGCGGTTAATGAAAAAGAGATCGTTGTTGTTGGATTGAACGGATTAGGATAATTCTGGTCTAAAATCCTATTTTCATTTGGATTGATTTCGTTGTCATCAACATCGACCGAATCAAATTTAACTTTTTGGGCATAGATATTGTAGATATCTGTTTTCCCGCTGGAACGTGTATCTTCCCAGATAACATAAGCATAATCGTTATCTGAAACTGCCTTCGGGTTATTTTGACCTTTTATATCATTACAGATCAGGAAGCCGTTTGACGGCCATTGAATATTTCCTGCAGAGTCTATCATTTGACCATAAAGCGCAGTTTCGGTTATGCTTGCACAATCTGCCCAGAAAACCATAAAATTCTCACCATTATACGTCATATAAGGATCTACCTGGTTACTTGCTTTCGATACAACTTCGATCCCATTTTCCTGCCAGAGTTCACTTCCATTTTCATCATATTTCTGCATATAAATGTCGGTATAAACACCGTTACGGAAGTCTTTCCAGACTAAAAATAATCCATCATCATATATCATATTAGAAGCCATTTGTTCCTGCTCGATACTTACAAGAGGAACACCGTCATCCTGCCATAAAGTGTTACCCTCTTCCGTAATGATCTGTCCAAAAACATCCATCTCCAGGTCACTGTCTCTGGGATCTTCCCATATTATCAGAAGACCTTCTGGAACCATTATACCTCTTGGATTTTTTTGATTTCCGGCAGCACCACAGATCAGGTTCCCGTTATCTTCCCAGCCCGGAGCAGTATTACCATTTTCATCTACCAATTTTACATAAATATTATAATCTAAAGGAATTCTGTTTTCCCAGATAAAATATCTGCCAACTATATCTTTAATAACATCGTCACCTGCCCTATCGGCAATAGTAATTCCTTCCGATCCCCACAGAAGAGATCCTCCTGCGTCGATCTTCTGAGCAGCGATTTTGATCACAGGATCCATGAAATCAAGGTTATAATCTGTCCATGCTGCATAGAAATTATTTCCATCGTATGCTATTTGCGGTTCATCCTGACTTGAAATTACCGAGCATAGCGCAAGCCCGCCATCATCCCATAATGAAGTACCATCAACAGAAACAGCTTGAGCATAAACGTTATCTTCAGTTCTGTTTTCGTTCCATACAACAGCAATTATATCGGTACCAACCGGAAAACAAGCATCAATATATTCCTGGTTATAGCCTGTCATATTTGTTATGGGTTGTCCATTATCTATCAAATCAAAAGATCCGTCATTATTTAAGATCTGCATATATATCTGTATTGCAATACTGGCATTACGTGTATCACTCCAGATAATAGCTTTTTCATTTCCATTTTTCATGATCGTATAATCGTTGGCATCTCCACACAAGCCATAGTAGATCAACTCACCATTATCATCTAATAACGTATTTGCCGAGCTATCCATTATCTGGATATAAATTCCTGTTGAACCCGTCCTGTTATCGCCCCATACAAGAAAAGTCTCATTCCCTGCTTTTTTTATCAATGGAGCAAATTGCCAATTAGTTGCATTGCAGATATTTTTTCCATTTGGAGTTAAAAGAACATTACCGGATGAATTTATATGTTGAGTATAGATATCACCAAAAGGATGGTTTTCTATCCTTCCATCTTCCCATATTATCCATGCTCCGCCACTATCATCGCCGATCAATCTTGGATTTTCCTGGTCATAAAGCTCAATCACGATAGGAACAGCATCGATACTCCAAACCGGATTACCATTCAAGTCGAGTTTCTGGGAATAAATATCTGTATCATCAGTAGCAGCTTCATTCCTTCCATCCTGCCAGACGATGATAGCGCCATTATCGGAACTCTCTGTTATCCTCGGATTTCCCTGAATGCCCGAACCACTATAAACAGAGACATTGCTTCCCCACAGTAAATTACCATTAATATCAATTCTCTGAGCGTAAATATCTCCATCTTCATCGGAACGTTTATCTCTCCATGTAATGATAAAATTACCGGAGCCATCCGGAGTTATCTTTGGAGTTTCCTGTTCATTAGCTGCTCCGCAAACCAATACGCCGCTGCTACCCCAAAGCAGATTACCATCTGAAGATATTCTCTGAGCATAAATGTCCTCATCTAATCCTGATTTATGATGCCAGACCATGATCGCACCACCAGTTCCATCTTCCCAGAAAGTATGCTGATTCTGGTTTCCGTCTTCATCGACTATCGGGTTTCCGTCTGCATTCCATCCGGAAGCGATATTCCCGGAAGAAAGAACATGAGTTCCATAAATATCAGATGCAACTCCGTTTCTGCTATCTATCCATATCACATACGCACCGCCGCTGTTATCTGAAACAATGTTCAATGAAATCTGGATCTTTTCTGCAAGGCATAAAGGAACACCTGCGCTGTTCCAGAGTAGATCACCGTTGCTATTCAATTTCTGCGCATAAACATCGCCGTCATCTTCATTACGGAAATCAACCCAGGCAATTATTACATTGCCGCCGCCAACATCTATCACAACGGGGTCTTCCTGGCGGTTTATCTCGTCATTTACCAGCAGGGCTTCTTCTCCCCAGAGTTTATTTCCGCTTGCATCCATTTTCTGTGCCCAGAGGTCTCGATCTCCAAAGCGTGTATCCGACCATGTATAAACAACATTCCCGCCATCAACGGGAACTGCAGCCCTCGACCATTCTATGTTCACTCCCTGACGTACCGGGACTTCTTCTGTCCATTGAATCTGTGCATTTAAAGTAAGAACTGTAAATAACGCTAATAGAATTAATAGATTTTTCATTTTTAAAAATTCCTTTTTTTTATTTGATCATTAACATTTTTTTTACATTCAAATATTTCCCAGCTTTGAATTTATAAAAATAAACACCACTGGATACGTTTCTGCCTGTTTCATCTTTACCATTCCAGACAACAGAATAATAACCCGGTTGTAATTTCTTTTCGACAAGTGTTTTAACTTTTTGACCTTTGATATTAAACACTTCAATTTTTACGTTAGATAATTTATCTGCTACAGAAAAAGAAATTGTAGTTTCCGGATTGAAAGGATTTGGATAATTTTGTTTAACTTCGGTTATTTTAGGAATCAACATATCGTCCGGATCTGTCTGCTCATAACCTTCACCTTCCAGTGATACATAAACAACCGGATTGGCAGCAGCATTACTGGAGATGGATAAAGTATCCAAAATAGCACCTACGATACCCGGAACAAACGTTATCAGAACATCCTGACTTTCTCCCGGGTTCAGGTTAAAATTCGTGATATTCACAGAATAATCGGTATTTTCATTCGTTATATCATATACTTCCAGAGTATTATTGCCTGTATTTGTAACAGTTAAAGTATCTGTTACTTCTTCTCCGACAATAACCTCCCCAAAGTCAAAATGATCCTGAGAAAGATCTATAATAGGTAAATCGGTAACCACAGACAAATCCACAGGAATAGTGACCGAATAGTTTTCCGGGTCATTCGTTGTTACTATCAGGTTGCATAAGTAATCTCCCGGGAACAGGTCTTCCGAAGAAACATTTATCGTGATATTTTCTGTTTCTCCCGACGGAACATATCCGAATTGAGGATACACCTCCAGCCAGTAGATAATTCTTGAAAAAGAAACTGCAAGCTGGTTTTCTACATAATTTCCATTATAAACTATCTGAAGAAAATCAGAATTATCTTCATTCTGAATACCGATAGTTGCAGAATCTATTGTTCCGACCATAGTTCTATATTGGATCAGAAAGTTATCATTCGAATAAAGAATAACCTGGAAATCATAAGTTCCATTATAAGTACCGGGAAAGTGAATCACATCATCAAACCATATCACCAGACTATCTGAAGTACTGTAATAATAGACATCTCCGCCCTGAAGCGGATCGAGGTCATCCCAGAAGGGTATGATGGCAGGACGCGGAGCATCCGGATGCGGAAGAGAAAGATTATTCCATTCCTCGTTATCATTTCCAAAACCGATCCAGCCATTTGGATTTATCCTGAACTGTGTATAAACATCTCCATAATACAGGAAATCAAAACCAATGGGCATCAGGTTAGTTCCTGTGTCATTATGAATGAATGTAACCTGTGTTCCCAAGCCTGAAATATCACGCCAGTCATATTCGGGTCCGTTCGGTTCATTACTGTCTATCCAAACATAACCATAGTTATCAGGACCGCCCTGTCCCCTGCTTCCATCATCTTCACCTTCCACATATTCTTTGGAAATATTATAAACCAGGTTTGCCTCTCCTGTATTAGAAATTTCCAGGATCGAAGAATCCGTAGAACCTTCCAGTAATACGAACTGGAAACTGTCCGGATTAATAACGGCATGTGCCGGGTTCATCAGCATTCCACCTTCTGTAGTAAATTTTAACGCCAGTCCGTTTTGCAATTGTCTGGCAGCAGTTGGGTATGAATTATTAAAAGTATATTCCAAACCGACAAGTCCTGTATGATCTTCCAGTCCCACAGTAGCATATTGTCCATGTTGAATGTGATATGAGTAATAATCTCCCTGATCTACATTATTTATTGTCTCGTACTGAAATACAAATTCAGCATCACCGGAGCAGGTTGGATAATGATCTGGATCAAATATTATAACCTGGAATGTTTCTTCTGCACTATTAAAGTCATTTTGAAGATGAGACCATTCCACAATAAACAGATTTGATGCAGTATCATGATAATAACAAACATGTCCACCGCCTGTTTTCAGGTCATCCCAGAAAGGAGCTATCATGGGAGAAGGACCAAGAAGGTCCGGCAGATGCCAGTTCATAAAGGAATATTGTTCTGTAACTCCCGGTGATATCCAGCCATTTGAACAAACAGTTATGGAATTATAATTCATTCCATAAAAATTAAAATTGAAAGGCATACTGATAACTTCTATATCACCGGTATCTCCGGGATCATACAAAGAAATATTAGTTCCGGGTCCCCCATAAGCGGGATCGATCTCTATCCACGAATATACGGGAGCCATATCATATTCCGTATCTTCACTATCATAACAATAATAGCCGTATCCATCGGGACCAAGCGGATCTGTGACTTCAACTTCTCCAACTTCAAGGATAAAAGTAACTTCATTCTCATATCCATCCGAGTTCGTTAAAAGCAACTTTAATGGAATTTGAGAACCGGGTAATGTCTGCAAATTCGCATTTACCTGGAACTTGTCACCGCTATTCGATGCCTGCCCTCCAGGATTTACATTATTAAAAAATCCGATACTATCTACCATCGTAATATTCGGACTTGTAGACATCAAAAGGCCGTCGACAGCATTAGCCGCAATTGTTCCGCCATTATGAATTGTTACAACGAGTTCCACCGTTTCTCCGGGATCCAGGATACCGTTCGGATCATTAACTATCGTATAGCTGTCAACATACAGATTGGCACCTGTTAGCATCAGATAAATAATATCATCCCAGTCATTTCCATTTCCATCTTCAATGTGAATATCAAGCCTTATTTCCGCTCCGCCCAGAGCAGCAGGAGAAACACTTATATCAAAGTCATCGGAAGAAAATGCAGAACTACCTGCCGGGATGTTTCCATAATCTTCGTTATTATCATTAATTGTGATGAGGTCGCTTTCGGAAGAAATAGTTGCATTTACAGAAGTTGCGGTAAATAAACCGAAGTTTTTCAATTTCACATTCAGTTCAATATCTTCACCGGGATTAACATATCCATCTCCATTGCCGGAAGAAGTTCCGGAAGTATCATCATCGATCTGAACTTCAATAACATTAACAAAGACATCACTTTGAACAATATCAAAACTTCCGAGATGCGGAATGAAATTATGTTTTGTAACTGTAAGATCAACAGTTCCTGCAGATTCCGCACCAATAGGAAAAACGATTTTTCCATCATTATCCGAATATCCTGTTTCAAATATATCATCATCTCCCATCAATATGGTTACCCATGCATTTTCCAATGGAACACCCGAACTATTTTCAACCGTTACTTCGAAGTAGTTTGTTCCGATCGAAATTTCTGCATCGCAAATTATATTCATAGCTTCCGGGATGCCGGTCCATACTTCCATGCCGGGATCGCCCATCAGGTTATTCCAATACGATTTTTTATTAACCCAATTGTATGGATTCTGCGGATAATTGAGGTATAGTCCAACCTTTCCTCTTGTTAGTGCTCCACCCATATTGTAGATCTTATCTAAAAATATTCCACAATAAGTTCCTGCTGAAACACAATTATTGAAACATGTATGAGTTGAAGATGTTGCTGTACCAATTGCTGCGATCGCACCTTTTGGAAGAGTAGGAGTTCCTACTTTTAAAGCATATTCACTTCTGCAATTACTAGTTCCTTCGAAATTGCCTGTAGAGCAAGTAAGAAACACCATCACAGGAAGCATAAAACCATTACTAAGATTACCAATATCGCTAATCCCCCATCCGCTCATGCCAATCCATCCACGATAATTAAAATAAGTTACACCGTTATTTATGGCATTGTTCATTTGTGAGTCAAAAGGATAGGAATAAACTTCAGTATAATTATAGTAAGGTGCATTTGCTTCGATTATTTCTTTGATGTATTTATTAGTAATAATACACGATTGCTCGGATGAACTCGGGTCACCCACTAACAAAGCTTTTTCATACCAGTTGGTTTGATCCATATATGGTTCTTTTTCATAATTTAAAATTTTAGCGATTATAGTTTGGAATTCCGGAATACTATTAAAAGAAAGACGTCCGATGAAAACATCTGCGAGAATATCATTTCCTTCCAAAAGAGTGTAATAATGATCACCAGGACCACTACAATAACCTGTTGGAATATTGTAACTACCACCAGCATCACCAACCAGGCAAACAAATTCGGGTGGATTATCCCAGGTATCATAAGCAGTCTGGATATAACTCTTGAACCGCGCGCGTTGCCGCGGCAAGCCCCACATTGCTGGAAGAAGTGTCAACCGCGACGGCTCCTATCAAACCGGCCATGGCCGTACTGAGCCCGTCGGCCATCAATCCGCCCGCAATCGGTTTCATGTCCGGTTTTTCCAGATCCGGGCTCGTGATTTTCTGCGCCGCTAACAGATTGCCGAACGACTTGAGCGATCCGCAGATAGAAATCACCAGAAAAGGCAGAGCAAGCGACCAGTCAAAGGCCAGGCGAAACTGCGAAAGCCCTGTAAATGGAATGGCGAACACAGGAACTTCGCCGATCATCTGATATTGGACCGGGTCAAAAGGAGTAATGCAAAGCGACATCCCCCACCCGACAAAAATACCGATCAGCAGGCAATAAAGTGTCACTTGTTCCTTTCCCCAAAGATTGCACCCCACTATCACCATCAGCGTCACGCTTCCCACCAGGATATCCTGCCAGATAACCTCGTCACCGGCAACCGGCGAGCCACAGAAGTTGACAAAAGCTATCGGTATAATACTGACTCCTACCATCATGACCGTCATTCCCACTACAAGCGGCGGAAACAGGGAGCGCAATCGGGAAACGACCCTTGAGAGAAACATTTCACCAATGCCGGCAAAAACCAGCATTCCCTGCATCAGCGGCAAACCACCCTGGATGACGGCAGTGATGGATAACGCCAGATATGAAGGCCCACCAATGTTCGGACAAAGATAACCGGAACCAATCCAGCGCAGTCGCATCGCCTGGAGAATGGTTCCTGCCCCGGAGATTATCATGGTCAGGCTGACCATACGGATGGCCATCTCAGTCGACCCACCGAATTCCTTGACCAGCAACACGGGAAGCATTGTGCCGAGTATTAATAACATCCCCTGCTGAAGGCTCAACATGATCAGATGACCTGGTGGGGGCACGTCATTTTGCCCGTAAACCAATCCAGTATCCGGTTTTTCTAATGCCATTCGTGTCACTCCTTACTGTTGCCAAGCGCTACGGGGCGCGTCGATCACCGTGCCAACGATAACCGGTTCTCCCTCCATCGTGCAGCGTCGCGCATAAATGATTTTCTTCTGGTTGTTCATCGACAAGGGAGAGTGTGCATACAGTACAACCTGCGCCTCGTTTTTAGTCTTTAATCTTCGTAAAAGATGTTTGAACGGATA